>JBBQTJ010000010.1:0-25590 GCA_038213315.1 Planctomycetota bacterium | reverse complement strand
GTGCAGGACCTCATCGGCCAAGGTCGCCAGCACCTGCGCAGCGCAGCCGGCCTCGACCAGGGCCATGATGTCACGCACCCAATCGCACAGCAGGGTGGGATCATCCTCGCCCCGTCCCAGATACAGGACGGTCTCGGCCGGATCGTTGACGGCACGCAAATGGGTCGCCAAGCGGTCGTAATCTGCCTTCAGGCGCTGATCGCGGATGGGCAGCTGATAGCCCAGATCCTGGGCCCGGGCCATGACCCGGCGCTGCTCGGCCAGGGCGGCGGCATCATCGGCATCCACCAGGCGGTTGAGGTGACGGCGCAGGCCCTTGGTCAAGGTGATCGACAAGGTGGTCAGCAGCGGACGTTCATCCAGCGAGCCCTTCATCAGGCCCCGCAGCAGGCGCAGATCGGCCTCCAGCTCGACGGTGATGCCGCGCTCGCGGGCATGGTCGCCCAGGTACTGCATCAGCCACAAGCAGAAGCGCGTGCGCACGGTGTCGCCGCTTTCCTGGTACGAGAGGATCTCCTGCACGGCACGCCTGATGCCGCCGCCGACCTGGCGCAGGCGCAGGCAGGCCAGTTCGAAGATCGCGTCCTGGGCCAGGGGATGGTCGAGATGCGCGGCGAGGAAGGCGCGGAACTCGTCCTCGGCGCCCTGGTCATTGGCCTGGCCCAGGGCCACGCACAGCATGAAGCGGGCCTCGACTGCCGCCGACGCGTCGGGGTGCTCTTCCAGGAAATTGCGATAGAAGGCCACTGCCGGCTGGATCAGGTTCTGCCGCAGGAGTTCGTTGCCGATGGCGTGGCTGGGCACCATCAGCGGCGAACGACGGCGTTCGACCTGTAATTGCCGCACCAATACCTGACTGGTCCAGGTCGCCAGGGCCAGGTGCCGACCGCCGCCGCCGCTGGCGATGGGGTGGACATCATGGACTTCCAGCGGCTCCTGGTCGTCCACGGTGATGCGCAGCAGGTCGCCCACCGCTTCGACCACCAGGCGGCGGGTGCTGCGACCATCGCGGGTGAAGGTCTGGCTGTTCCGGTTCGGCCGCAACGGCCGCATGGTCAGATAGTCGGGCGACAACGAGCCCTCGTCGCCGATGCCGCGGCAGATGGTCAGCCAGGCACCGCCATACGCGCCCAGGCGGAACTGGTAGGAGGCATCAGGTGGGACCCCGCGCACCAGCAACCACAGCTCGCTGCCTTTGACGATGTCGGCATGCAAGGTCACGCGCACATCATCGCCGACCCTCACCGCCAAGGGGTACAATTGCAGGCCAACGCCCCCCAACAGCATGCCGCCGAGTTCCGGGTGATGCACCTGGCCGATCTGCTCGGCGTGCACCGCGCTGCTGGCCATGGTAAAGGGGCCAAGATCGGTCGACGCGCCAAAGTCCCACATGCCCACCGGCAGCCACGCGCCCTCGCGCTCACGAGCTAGGCGGTCGCGCTCCTGCTGGGCGAAGGATTCGGACAGCTGGGCCAACAGGGTCTTCAATTCGGTCGCGAAGATCTCGCAATCGGGATAGCGTTCCTGCGGGTCCTGGGCCAGGGCCCACTCGGTGATGTTGCGCAGGGCCGCCGGGGCCTCGACCCAGTGGTCCTCAAGCTTCGAGCGGCGCCCGTCACGTACCTTCTGCAGGATCACGGGCAGCGTGTCATGGTCGTCAACCTGGATCGGCGTGGTCAGGGTCAGCAATTCAAAGAGGATCACGCCGAGACTGTAGATATCGGTGCGCTGATCAGCCTGGTCAGCGCGGCCCCGGGCCTGCTCGGGCGACATGTAGGCGGGTGAGCCGATGACCTGACCATGCTGGGTCGAGCGGGCGATGCGCCCGGACTGGCTGAAGCGGTCAGACGACGAGCGCAGGCGCTCGCTGGAGCCTGAGCGCTGGCGCTCGCTGGACCCCGTACGCCGTAGCCGGGCCGACACCTGCCGAGCGGTCTCGTGCTGCTTGGGTTGCAGGGGATTGGCGTCCTGGGCCTGCCCGGACAACGAGCGCAGGCGGCCTGAACCGCTGCTCGCAGTATCAAGGCGGGCCGTGGGCAGGTCATCGGACGATTCGATATCGATGCTGGGCAATTCGTGCCCGGTCGAGGCGTGAGCCGCCGTCTGCACCGCCGCTGGCGCCTCCTGCGCAGCGCTGAGCTTCCCCTCCATGAGCAGGGTCGCAGCTTCGATGCGCTCAATCTTCTTGGTATCGAAAAGTTCTTCGTAGGCCTCTTCGACCCGGGCCGGATCTTCGCGCAGGCAGCGCGCCAGGCCCCAGTCCAGCACCCAGACCTCACCGAAATGGCCGAGCATGATGTTGGCCGGCTTCAGATCGCGATGCACGTACTTCTGACTGTGGGCGTAACTGAGGACCTCAAGGATCTTGAGGAACAGAGTCAGCCGATCCAACAGGCCGAAGGTGCGCCAAGGATCGGCTGCCTGCTTGAGCTGCTCCAGCCGCGCCTCAAGACTCATCCCCCTGGCCAGGGTCATCACATAACACACCGAGCCGTCAGGCGTCTCAGCGGATTCCAGCACATTGACGATACCGGGGTGCTGAAGGCGGGCGGTGGCGCGGATCTCGGCATCGAAGCGCGCAATCACCTCTGCATCCTGGGCCAGCTCGGTGTTCAGCACCTTGACTGCGACCTCGCGTTCGAGGTGGCGGTCCCACGCCAGATGCACCCGCCCGGTGGTGCCCCGGCCGATTTCCCGCACCAGGGCATATCGCCCCGCGATCAAAGGTGGTTCTGGATGCGTGGACATGCCAGACGCAGGCTATGGATCAAGCCACCCGGCTGCAACCCGAGGAATCCCGTGCTACGTTTGGCCAGCTCTAGCGACTGATGCACGCGAGAGCGTTGCAGGTGATGCGGGGCGGAGACTAACAGCCGTCGCGAAGACAGCCGTCGCGAAGACAGCCGTCGCGAAGACAGCCGTCGTGAAGACAGCCGTCGTGAAGACAGCCGTCGCGGGGTCGCGGGGTCGCGGAGTCGTCAGCAAGAGCGACGGAACCAGGATATTGGCAGCGGCCACTGTCACCGTCGCTGTCAGATGTCGACCCCGCGACTCCGCGACTCCGCGACTCCGCGACGGTTGTCCCTGCGACCCCGCGACCCCGCGACGGCTGACCATTCGACGGCCGTCTTGCGTCCCCGCCTCGCTCCAGACCATGCCCGCCCATGCGTCAGCTCCTGGTCACGTCTGCCCTGCCTTACGTCAACGGTCACATCCACCTCGGCCATCTGGTCGAGTACATTCAGACCGACATGTGGGTGCGCTTCCAGCGCCAGCGCGGACATCAGGCGATCTATCTGTGTGCCGATGATGTGCACGGCACCGCGACCATGATCCGCGCCCGGCAGGAGGGTTGCACCGAGGCCGACATCATCGCCCGCATGGGCGCGGCCCACACTGCGGACTTTGCCGGCTTCGACATCGTTTTCGACCACTACGGCAGCACCGACGCCGCGTCGAACCGCACCCTGGTCTATGACCTGTGGACGCACCTGCGCGCCGCCCGGGACACGGCGGGCGCTCCCGTGGTGGCCGAAAAAGACGTGACGCAATTGTTCGATCCCCAGGCGGGCACCTTCCTGGCCGATCGTTTTGTGAAGGGCACCTGCCCGAAATGCGGCGCCACCGACCAGCACGGCGATTCCTGCGACAAGTGCGGCGCGACCTACAGCCCGGCTGATCTCAAGGATCCGCGCAGCGCCCTGACCGGCGCCATCCCCGAACTGCGCACCGCGCGCCACTGCTTCGTACGTCTGGAGCCCTTGCGCCACCACATCGAGGCTTGGCTGGATGGACGCAGCACCGGCAGCGCGCCGTTGACCGAGGCGATGACCAATTGGGTGCGCAACACCTTCCTGGCCGACGGGCTGCGCGACTGGGACGTCAGCCGCCCAGCGCCCTACTTCGGCTTCGAAATTCCTGATGCCCCGGGCAATTACTTCTACGTCTGGGTCGACGCGCCGGTGGGCTATTTGGCCAGCCTGAACGACGCCATCGCCAAGGGCCTGGTGCCCGGTCCGGCTGAACGCTGGTGGCCGCGCCAGGGCAACACCGCGACCACCGCCGAGGTCCACCATTTCATCGGCAAGGACATCACCTACTTCCACACGTTGTTCTGGCCGGCGATGCTGGGCGTGGCCGGCTGGAAGCTGCCCACCAAGGTGCACATCCACGGCTTCCTGACCGTGAACGGCGAGAAGATGTCCAAGTCCAAGGGCACCTTCGTACGCGGCCGCACCTATCTTGAGACCATCGCCGAGCCCGCCTACCTGCGGTATTATTACGCCAGCAAACTGGCGGATGGCGCCGACGACCTGGACCTGAACCTGGACGAATTCGTCGCCAAGGTGAATAGCGATCTGGTGGGGAAGGTGGTGAATCTGGCCAGCCGCACCGCCAAATTCGTCGGCGGCAGTCCCCTGCCGGACGCCGCGGCCCTGCTGAGCGACTGGCGCGCCGCCAATGGCGCCGCCAATGAGCGCATCGCCGCCGCGTACGAGGCCGGGAACTTCGCCGCCGCCACGCGCGAGATCATGACGCTGGCCGACTTGGCCAACCGTTTTGTCGAAGAGCGCGCCCCGTGGACCCTCAACAAAGATGCCAGCCGGCGGGCCGAACTTGAGTTGGTGTGCTCTGCCGCGCTGACCATGTTCGCCAATATCATGGCGTACCTGACCCCGGTGCTGCCGTCGCTCGCTGCCAAGGCTGCCGCCCTGCTGGGCCGCAGCCTCGACACCTGGGCCGCCACCACCGGCGATCTGGCCGGCGCGACGCTGCAACCGTACACCCACCTCATCGGCCGCCTCGAAGCGGCCAAGGTCACCGCCATGATCGACGCCTCCACTGTTCCCGACCCTGCCGTCACCGCGCCGGCAGCGGCTCCGGCCGTGGCCGCCGTCGCGCCCGTCGCCCCCATCGCGGCGACCATCAGCATCGATGATTTCGCCAAACTGGATCTGCGCATCGCCACCATCGTAACGGCGGAAGAAGTGCCCAAGGCCAAGAAGATTCTGAAACTCACCGTCGACCTGGGCGAAGGGCGGACCCGCACCATCTTCTCGGGCATCAAGACCGCCTACGCCGATCCGGCCCAGCTGGTCGGCCGCCAGATCATGGTGATCGCCAATCTAGCCCCGCGGCAGATGTCCTTCGGTCTCAGCGAAGGCATGGCCCTGGCCGCCGGCCCTGGCGGCAGCGACATCTACCTTTTGTCACCGGATGCTGGCGCCCAAGCGGGCATGCGGGTGCAATAAACGCGCCAGCCCGTTATTTCCCGTCCTTCGCGTCCTCGACCGGCACCACCTTGAAGAGCAGTTTTTCCGGCAGATTGGTGGGCTCGCGGATGGTGCGCTTGCCGACCCGCTTGGTGGTATAGCGGACCGGCTCGATCCACAGCAGGCCGGCGACGGTGCTGGTGATGATGCCGGGGACTTGCTTCTTCCCCTTATCGACGCCGCAGCGGAACAGTCCGCGTTGATCCGGTTGGGGGACGACGCGCACCGCATGCGCCGAGGTGATCCTGATCTGCGTGAGGGTGCGATCGGCCTTGCTCGGCACGATCACTGGCTTGCCCGGCAGGCGCTCCCACTGGGTGATGGAAATCTGGTTCCAGTCGGAGACCTCCACCGGCAGGACCTTCTCGATCTCGGCCAGGGCGGCATTGACCGCTTCTTTGCGCAATCCGGTCAGCCCACCGATCGCCTGGCGATACCAGAAGGCCGCCCGGGAATAGCAGGGAATCCGGTCGGCCTGACGGGCCTTGCCGGCGGCCTGCCAGGCGGCTCCGGTACGTTCGTATTCGGCCGCCACGACGGGCTTGGCCAGGTCGCATTCGGCAGCGGTAGTCAGGTCTTTGTCACCGCTTTGGGCCAACAAGGGCAGACCATCGTCCCAAATACCAAGCTCAAAACAGAAATGCCGACCGAGCAGCAGATTCGCGCTGCGATCGGCCGGGGCGTCGATCAAGGTCGCCGCCGCGACGCTGGGGGCTCGGCGAACCTTGCTGAAAGCCGCCCGGCGACCCGCGTTCAGATCAAAATCGAGGAAGGCCAGAGCCAAAGCCTCGGTGGCATCCAGGGCCACGGGGATCTCGTCGGTGTCCACCGCCAGGCGGGTCGATTCCTCAAGGATGGCCTGATAGGCCGGCGCATCGCTGCGATTCTCCTCGGCATCCGCCAGCAACTGCTTGGCCAGGACGCGACGATCACCGATCTTGGTGCGGGCGTAGTCCGCAGCATAGGTGCGCTTGAGCAGGGCGAGGGCCTCGTCGACCTGCGTGCGGGGCGGCATGGCGCTGCGCGTCGACGCGCTTGAGGTTTCGAGGGGCAATGCAAAGCGCGACGCCCGTGCGCCGGCAAGTTCCTTTGCCATGGCGGCCTTTTGCGCGTCGAGGTCCGCTTGTTCCTTGGCCCGTTCGGCTGCCACCTGCTGCATCCACGCCTGCTGTTCGCTGCCGACCACCGCCGTGGCGGTGGCGGCCTGAGGGCTCTCGGGGAAGCGCTGTTGGATCTCGCTATACAGCATCAGCAGCTGGAAATGCCGGTCGGGATGGGCGCTGCGATAGGCTTCGGCGCGCTCCAGATAGGCTGCCGCCTCACTGACTGCCACCACCCGTTCCAGCTCGGCGCTGGCCACCCCGGCTGCGTTCGAGTCTGTCTTGACCGCCGCCAGGAAAGCATGCAGCTGTTCTTCGTTCATGCGTTTGCGACACCAGAACAGCGACGCCTGCATTTCACAGGTGGCCTCGGTGTCGGCCAAGTCGCGATACAGGGCCAGGGCCTTGGCGAAGGCGAGGGCCGCGTCCACAGACTTGCCGCCATCCGTGTTCGAGGCCATCAAGGCACTGCGGCCCTGGGCAGACAACTCGTCCGCTTGGGCGCGACGAATGTCTTCGGCAGCCATGGGCAGGCACAGGCTCACCAAGACCGCGATGGCCAGCAGAACACGCATGATCAGGACTCCTGTGGTGAGGGTGGTCACCCTCTAACCGCGTCCATGGAGGAGTTCCCTACATGGACGCAGACGCTTACCCCAGTACCGGCGGCCAATCCAGCCACTTGGCAAGCACCGGACCCAGGACGCAGCGCGTCAGTGTGCGCCAGGCGTCGCGGACGAGGCGGACGAGGCGGACGAGGCGGACGAGGCGGACGAGGCGGACATCGCGGCAGAGGCCGATAGAGCCGCCACCGAGGCCGCCGCAGCAGCAGCCTGGGCACGGGCGTCATCAAGCTCCTGCTGCGCGGCAACCAACTTGGTCTGCAAGGCCATGGCGCTCTCGTTGGCCACCTTCAACTCGTCGGCGCGCTGCTTGAGGTCGGCACGGGTGGTTTCAAGGGAGTGCTTAGCGCTGTTCAGCTCAAAGGTGGCCTGGTCCAGGTTGCCCTTCACCCAGTACACCAATGCGCCCATCACACCGATCACAAACACCAGCAGCACCGCCATCATGATCAATAGGCCCTTGGGCAGGCCCGGGGCGGCCGCGGGGGCCGGGGCTGGCGGGTAATCCTCGATCGGCGTCGGCGCTGGCGCCATCTTCAGGGGGTTGGACGTCCGGCGCTTGACCACGGCGGATTTATTCGAGATGGGCTGCTGGACGTCCTCAGGCGTGGGAGCGACCGGCGGCTCGATGCCCTCGGACACCGGTGCCTCGTCCCTGGCCGCCAACTGCGCAGCCAAGTCGACTGGGGCGGCTGCGGGCGCGGCACTGACCACCGGCTCGGAGAGCGGCGCGGGCGTCTCTACCCCCGGAAGGGCGACCAGGGTCGGCGCGGTGGCCACGTCCTGGATGACTGGGCTGGCCAACGGGGTCAGCGCGGTGACCTTTGGCACCCCGCCAACCAGGGGCGAGACTTCAGGCGCGATTTGGCTGATATTGCACTTGGGGCACAGGATGGTCTTCCCGGCATAGCTCCCGGGGATGCGGGCCCGGAAGGCACACGCGGTGCAGACGAAGATGAGATTCGGTGCGGCAATTCCCAGGCTGCCCGGCGGGGGCGTGCGCAGGCGCGCGGCCGAGGCGGGCTTGGCCAAGGCGGCAACCTCGGACGAGGTTGGAGCTTCGGGCAGGGCGGTGGTGCCCGCCGGGGCACCGGCCTCTTCCAACGAGAACGGCAGCGGCGTGGTGGCCACGCGGGTGATGCTCACGGTGCGGCCGGTACTGACGTGGGCGTCAGCGGATTGGAGCACCACCTGGGGCTTGCTGCAGCCTGGGCAGCGGATCGACATCCCCATGTAGTGTTCGGGGATGCGGGCCCGGTAGTGGCAGGCGGGACAGGTGAAGACGATTTTGCCAGCAGCGTTCATGGGGCGACAGTATGGGGGCGCTTCCCGCTTGTCACATGCTGGCTGAGGTAATCGCCAGTGGGGTCACTCACTGGGCAAGCAGGCTGGCTGTGAGGTATGCTGTCCCCAATGCGCCCCCTCCTGCTCTGCCTTATCGGTCTGCTGCTGTCGGGCGCCGAGCCCACCCCCTTTGCCCGTCCAGCCACCACCGGCATCGACCGGCTGCTGATCCTCGACGCCCGTTGGACGGTGGCCTGCATCGACACCCTGCCGCAGGTGATCGCGGAAATCGACCGGCATTGCGCGGGCGCCTACAGCAAGGCGATCGCTGACTGGGTGGCCTCGGCCCCGGCGGGGAAGCAACCCAATTGGGGCGCCTGGAAGGCCTGCGGCGAGCTGCGCGATCGCTGGTTTCAAGCTGCCCGGGACGCCATCGGCGAACCACGCCTGGCCGATGGCAAGCGCTGGCGCCTCGCCGGCGGCGGCACTGAGGTCGAGCCCGCCCAGACGCGCCTGACCTTCGTCGGGGTTGACGGTGGGCCCCACGGCGGCCTGCATACTGCTTATCGGGCCTACATATATCAGCAGTGGCCCGCACCCATGACCCCCGGCGCGGCCTATCGCTTGGCCCTGGACGGCACCGAGGTGGCCACCTGGACCTGGGATGACCGCCTGCTGGTGTCCCGGGCCATCAAGGTCAACCAGGTGGGCTGGCGGCCGGGCGACCTCAAGCTCGCATATATCGGCGGCTGGATCCCCGGGCTGGGCGCCCTGCCTCTGGAGGCCGAGCATTTCGAGGTGATCGCGGCCGACTCTGGCGCCGTGGTCCACCAAGGCGTGCCGGTGCTGCGGGATGACAGCTCGCGCTGCGCGGTGACCAAAGAGAATAAAGACCCGGCCAAGCGCCCCTTCATCACCGGCGAGCGCCTCTTCAGCTGCGACCTCAGCGCCGTCACCGCCACCGGCAGCTATTTCGTGCGCGTGCCCGGGGTCGGACGCTCGTGGCCCTTCCGCATCGCCGAGGATGCCTACGGCGAGGCCTTCTACGTGGCCATGCGCGGCCTCTTCCACCATCGCGGCAGCTTCGCCCTGACCCGACCCTACACTGCGTGGACGCGGCCGCGTCTGCACACCCGCGAGGCCTACGAAAGCCAGCTACCCCCCTTCAGCTTCGGCAACCTGGTCGCGCCGAAGGGTTTTGAACGGTTCGACGTGCTCGCTGCCACGGTGGATCGGACCAAGGTGCATAAGGATGTCATCGGCGGCTGGTACGATGCCGCCGACTACGACCGGAACCTGAGCCACGGCACCATCCTGTACGACCTCTGCTGGCTATTCGAACACCGGCCTGGCGTCTTCACTGATGGCCAGCTCAACATCCCCGAGTCCGGCAATGGCATCCCCGACCTGCTTGACGAGGTGGAATTCGGCCTGCGCATCTGGCGCGAGGCCCAGGACGAACGCGGCGCGGTGCCTGGCTGGTTCGAGACCACCACCCACGCCGCCTACAATGACGAGACCCAGCCCTGGGCCTTTTCGCTGCGCACCCGCTGGTCCTCGCTGCTGTACGCCACCGCGGCCGCGTGGTATGCGCGCCTGGTCGAACCGTACAGCGCCAGCCAGCACCACCTGTACGCCGCCTCCGCGCGCCGGGCCTACCAGTTCGGCGCCAACCCGACCAACGGCCTGGGCACCGTCACTGTTGCGGCCAAGCGCAAGCGCGGCGCTGGCGAGGCCTATACCGTGACCTGGACCGAGACGCCGCAAATGTGGGAGCCCTTCCTGTTGCTGGCCAAACAGCAGCTCTTCCGCCTGACCAACGAGGTGACCTATATGGACGGCATCAGCGGCCTAGCCGACCGCGCGCCCAAGGCCTATGGCTGGCCTTATACCACCAAGGACTACAGCGCCTGGTTCACCCATGCGCTGGCCGGCCCCCTGGGCGACCGCATCCCTGCCGCCCAGCGCGACCGGCTGCGCGCCATGTACACCAGTTCGTCCACCGGCCTGGTCGCCTTGACTGAGGGCATGCCCTACCGCATGACCTGGCGCCGAGACCAGGATTATTGGCTCAGCTGGGGCGCGACGGTGCTCTACAATTCCAATCGGGCGATCATCGCGGGCGAGGCCCTGGTGCCCACCGCCAGCGGCGCCGCCGCCATCGTCGCCAATGCCGATGCCATGCTCGGCTGCAACCCCAAGGGGTATTCCTGGACCACCGGGCTGGGCTGGTGCTATCCCGCCGTGATCCAGCACGAGTGGAGCGAGAAGGACGGCATCGACGACCCGGTGCCGGGCATCACCCCGTATGGCGTCACAGAAAGCATCTACCCGCCGCTGTGGGAGACCCTGTATCGTCCCAAGGCTCCCGATTTGGAAGGCGTCAAAAAGGACTGGAGCTTCGCCGACGTCCCCAACCTGCCCGTCTGGCGGCGGTGGAGCCCGCACACGCACATGAACGTCACCCAGTGCGAGTACACCGTGCATGAAACCGTCAGCGCCTCGATCCTGACCTTCGGCTGGCTGCTCTCGCCAGGCTGGATGCCACCCGCATCGGTTACCGGGCGCGAACCACGCCAGCGCATGGAATTGGATGGCTACTGGCATCTGCCATAAAAAGTACGGAGCGCGAGAAGGGTCGACTCTTACTCCGCACTCCTCACTCCGCACTTTTCTACAACACCTCGTACACCGCCTGCGCCAAGCGTGGCAGATCGGGGTCGCGGGCGCCCATGATCAGGACGGTGTCGCCGGGGATGGCTTGGTCGGCGCACCAGCGGAGCACGTCCTGGTGGTTGGCGGCGTAGCCGCAGCGCAGGCGTGCAGGCAGGTCGTTGGCGAGGTCCTGGCTAGAGAGATCGCGGGTCACGGTGCCGCCGGCGAAATAAATCTCGGCGTAGCAGAAGCGGTCTTGGGGACGCAGCACGGTGGGCAGCAGTTCGGCCAGTTCTAGGCGCAGGAAGCGGGCCGGGCCGTAACCGTGGGGCTGGAAGACGGCCACCACGCGGTCGGCGCCGGCCTGGGCGGCGAGGAGGGCGGCGCGAATTTTTTCGCCATTGTGGGCGAAGTCGTCGACCACGCGGATGTGGTCGTCGGTGACGCCCAGCACCTGGAAGCGGCGGGCCACTCCGGGGAAATCGCGCAGGGCGGCGACGGCCTCGGCCAGGGGCACGGCCAGGGCCTCGACGACGGCGCAGGCGGCGACGGCATTTTCGAGATTGTGCCGGCCGGGATGGGGGATTTCGAGCAGATGCTCGACCCCGGCGACGACCAAAATGCCGCGGGCGCTATCCGGGCCGACTGCCAGACATTCAAGCGCCAGGTCGGCCGGACCTTCAAGCCCATAAGTGCGGACCTGCGGGTGTCCGTTGGCCAGGGCGCGGGCATGGGCGCAGGCGGTGTTGACCATCAAGGTGCGCGCCTGGGCCGCAAAGGTGCGGAACTGGATCAGCAGGCCCTCGAGTTCGCCATGGTCGCGGCTGATATTGTGCACCAGGCCGACGGCCGGGTGATAACCGATCAGGGTGCCGTCGGATTCGCAGGCCTCGGCCACCACGGGGCCGTTTTGGGGACCGATGGCCACGCCGCCGGCCACGCCTTCACCCGCCAGGGCGGCGCCGCCCAGGATGGTGGCCGCACGACCGCTGCGGCGCAGGATCCACGCGACCATGCCGGTGATGGTGCTTTTGCCAGAGGTGCCGGCGATGGCCACGCCCGGACCACCGGCATTGACCACCTCGGCCAGCAGGGCCGGGCGGGGCTGGATGGTCAGCCCGGCGGCCTGCGCCGCGCGCACGTCGGGATTGCTGTCTTCGACTGCGGCGCTGACCACCAGTCGGTCAAGTCCCGCAACAATCCCGCTACCATCTTGTGGCAGCAGGGTGATGCCAGCGCTGCGCAGCCGGGCCCGTAGCTCAGGCACCTTGCCCTGGTCAAAGCCCCGGTCGCTGCCCTGGACCTGATGGCCCCAGGCCGCCATCAGCTGGGCCAGGGGATTCATGCCCGCCCCAGCCACTCCGGAGAAATGCAGCCGTGCCATTACTCCGGGAACTTCGCGCGCAGGTCCTTGGCTTGGCTGACATAGCTGTCGATGCCAAATTTATTGATGACGTCATCAAGCTTGGTCCGGGCCTCGGTCAGCAGGCGTTTGCGCTCGGTCGGAGTGGTGCCGGCGGCGCTGATCTCGGTGTAGCTGCTGTCGACAAAGCGTTTGGTGCGACCCCAGGACTGCTCGGCCTCACTCTCGATGAAAGCCCGCACGGCCTCGAACTTGGCCTGGGGGAAGCGCCGGGTGTAATCATCGATGATTGCCAAGGCCTCTTGGAAGCGCAGGTCGGCCGCTTTGTTGCGGGCCTGGCCTTTGGCGTCAATGACCGGATCAGTGCTCTGGGCGTTGGTGCGGCGGGTGCGCTCGGTGGCGATGCGGTACAACTGGGAGGAGATTTGGCTGATCTGCCCGGCATAGGGCTTAGCGCCGGCCTCGTCCGGAACACCGGACATGCGCACCGGGTCTTCCATGAAACGCTTGGCGTCGGCTTCCAGCTTGTCCAATTCGATGGCCGGATCGAGCAGCTTGGCAAACTGGTCCTGCACGCCTTTCAGATTGGCGGTAACCTGCTGATCGCGCTGGGCCCTCAGCAGGCGCTCGTCCAGGGCGGTCAGTTTCTCAGTCATGTCGTCACGGCGCACCCGCAGGCCCAGATCCTCGTGCAGATCCATGTCTGCCAACAGCTTCTTAGCCTCCACCATTGCTACCTGGGCCTGGTCGGGTTGGCGCAGGTTGATGCTGTCTTCAACGTGCTTCACCAGATTGCCGGCCTGGCCGAGGATGCTGTCCGCCTGCTTCTTCCATTCCGGCTCGCGGAAGCCCACGTACCACAACCCGACCACTGCGGCGACGCCGATGATCAGGCCGAAAAACAGCTTGAACATCCCCTTGCGCGCCTTGGCCCGCCGGGACCGCTCTTCGGGCGTCAGCGGGATGACTTCCTTGCGGCTGGGTTTGCGCCCGCTGCTAGCCTGCACCTTGCGCGACGAACGCTTGCCGGCCGCGCGCCGCGAGGACTTGGATGAGGGTTCGGAATCGAATTCGGAATCCGGCGGTGCGCTCGATTCCTCTAAGGGCGAATGCTCGGCATTGCCATCGATCGGCTCGGCGTGGAATTCGGAGTCGCCCCGGGAGGGCTGGGCGGCCTGGGTATCGGTCATGAGGTCGTTGCCGACATCGACTTCCACCTCGGTCGCCTTGCGCGGGGCAGGGCGGCCATTTTTCGAACGGGACGACGGCCGTGGGGGCATGGGCGACTCCTGGGTGGAGCATGGTCCGTGTAGCCCAGGCGGGGCAATGGGGTGCTTTGCGATAACCAGCGGGTGTCGGGTACAGGGCCCACGGCGCCGTCGCGGTCCCGCCAGCCATCCGGGCCATCTTTTCCATCGCATCTGGGGTCTCCTGCCGCACCGTCCTGCCCAGCCCCCGCGACCGCCATCCCATGTCCGACCTCTTCCAGCTTGAAGCCCCCTATGCCCCGATGGGCGACCAGCCCACGGCCATCGCCCAACTGGTGGCGGCCTTCCAAGGCGACGCGCGCGCCGCGACCCTGCTGGGCGTGACCGGCAGCGGTAAGACCTTCACCATGGCCAATGTGATCCAGCAATTGGGTCGGCCAACCCTGGTGCTGTCCCACAACAAGACCCTGGCGGCCCAATTGTACGCCGAGTTCAAGGGCTTCTTCCCGCACAACGCGGTCGAGTACTTCGTCAGCTACTATGACTACTACCAGCCCGAGGCCTATGTGCCGGGCAAAGACCTCTACATCGAGAAGGAATCGTCGATCAATGAGGAGATCGACAAGCTGCGCCTGTCCGCCACGCGCAGTCTGCTGTCACGCCGGGACGTGGTCATCGTCGCCAGCGTCAGTTCGATCTATGGTCTGGGCTCGCCGGCCTCCTACCAGGACCTGACCGTGGCTCTGGCGGTGGGCATGCCCGAAGGCCGCGATGTCATCCTCGATCGGCTGCTGACCATCCAATATTCCCGCGGCGACCTGGGCTTCCAACGTGGCCGCTTCCGGGTGCGCGGCGATGTCGTGGACATCTGGCCTGCCTATGAAGATACCGTGGTGCGCCTGTCGTTTTTCGGCGACGAGTTGGAGGGCATCGCCACCATCGACCATCTCACCGGCGCAGTGCTGGGCCGCCACGAGAAGCTGAATATCTTCCCGGCCAAGCATTTCGTGGTCGAGGACCAGACCCGGGAAAACGCCCTGGGTGGCATCCAGGCGGAACTGGACGAACGCCACGGCGAGCTGATGCGCCAGGGTGCCCTACTGGAAGCCCAACGCCTGGCCTCACGCACCAAGTATGACCTGGAGATGCTGAAGGAGGTCGGCTATTGCAGCGGCATCGAGAACTACGCCCGGCACCTGACGGGGCGCAAGCCCGGTGAACGCCCGTACTGCCTGTACGACTTCTTTCCTGCGGATCTGCTGGTGATCGTGGACGAGAGCCATGTGACCATCCCGCAATTGGGCGCCATGCACGCCGGCGACCGCAGCCGCAAGGAAACGCTGATCCAGCACGGCTTCCGGCTGCCGTCGGCCCTCGACAATCGGCCGCTGCGCTTCAGCGAGTGGGAGCAGCTGACCGGCCTGGCCCAGGGCAGCACAGCTCAGGGACGGATCCTGTTCGTCAGTGCCACGCCGTCCGTCTATGAAAAAGACCATGAGACGGTGCGCGCCGAACAGCTGGTGCGTCCCACCGGCATCATCGATCCGACGGTGTCGGTGCGCCCCACCAACGGCCAAGTCGAGGACCTGATCAAGGAAGTCAAAGTGCGCTGCGCCCGCGAGGAACGCACTCTGGTGACCACCTTGACCAAACGCCTGGCCGAAGACCTGGCCGAGTACCTGGCCGAGGCCGGGGTGCGCACCACGTATCTGCACAGCGATCTGGACGCACTGGAGCGCATCGACGTGCTCAATGCCTTGCGCGCCGGCGAGACCCAATGCTTGGTGGGCGTGAACCTGCTGCGCGAAGGCCTGGATCTGCCCGAGGTCTCGCTGGTGGTGATCTTCGATGCGGATCAGGAGGGCTTTTTACGCAGCCAGACCTCCCTCATCCAGACCATCGGCCGCGCCGCACGCCACGTCGCCGGGCAGGTGATCCTGTATGCTGATCGCGAGAGCCCGGCCATGCGCGCCGCCCTTGACGAGACCGATCGGCGGCGCGCCCACCAGGTGGCCTACAATATCACCCATGGCATCACCCCGCGCCAAGCCCAACGCCAGGGTAGCATGGCCGGCACCTTTGCCAACTCTTTGGCCAGCCGACGGGCTGCCGAGGCCGGGCAAGGCTATCAGGCGGGCGACACGGTATTCACCCGCGCCGACATCCCCGACCTGACCGCACGCATGACCACCGCCGCCGAAGAACTGCGCTTTGAAGAGGCCGGACGTTGGCGGGACGTGATCAAGGCCATTGAAGGCGGGCAGGCCGCGGTATCTGCACCCACGGATGGCTCGGCGCCGAAGGCGCCACGACGCAAGGGCCGACGGCGGCGGTGACGGGGCTGGAATTCATTCAGGAGGGACAGCGGCACCAAGGTCGCTGCAGCTGCGAGCTTCATAGGGATGGAGGTAAAGTGCATGGCAAGATCCAGCGGTGAAGATGGCTGAGGGACGGTGCGTGGGCTGCGACTGCCCGCATGGTCAATCCCTCAGCCTCGCACGCCAAGCGCAACGCTACCTATTATCTGCACCTACGAGCGGGCGGCAGGCTGCCAGGTGCGGATATATGTCGTTATGACATTATTCATGTCATAATAATCTGTTTGAATTTCAAAGTCAGTCGGCATCATGGCCTACGTAGCCCCCCTTGGCTGGCTGGTCTCATCCGCCAAACCAATCGCTTACACGGTCGTACTATTGTGGTACAACTATCCCACCGGTGACACCATGACGACGACCAGCCTGATTGACGCCCCAGCCCTGGATAAAGCTGCCCACCCGGCGGTGGCACCAACGCCCCAGGAGGCCATGCGCCAGCTCTTCGGTGCTTGGCTTGACGCCGCCCGGGTCGGCCAGGACCTGTTGACCGAACGTCGCCGTCGGGTGCCCCGCACCGGCCTGCAGTTGCTGATTGTTGAAGACGACCCCGCCAACTTGCTGGTCTTGCGCACCTACCTCAAAGACCGGGGCTTCACCGTCCACGCGGCCTCTGGTACCAGCCGCGCCCTCAGTGTCGCCGATGCCCAGAAGATCGATCTGGTGATCAGCGATATCATGCTGCTCGACGGCAATGGCTGCGACCTGATGCGCCAACTCAAGGAGCGGCATCACGTCAAGGGGATCGCCATGAGTGTCTGTGGCAGCAAGGCCGACATTCAGCGCAGTCGCGATGCGGGCTTCGCCGAGCACCTGATCAAGCCCTTGGATTTCAGGACCCTGACCGACGTCATTCAACGGGTGGCGTGCTGAGCCACCAGGCTTGGGCTTCGGCCACCGCCGGACCAGCGTCCTCGCGCAACGCCTCGAAATAGACCGCTGCAGTGATCAGATCCTGGTCCTTCAGGGCCTGGTCAATCGTCGCTGCGAGTTGCCCAATACTGGCGAGACCCATGCCCAGGGCCGCACCTTTCAGCCGATGCGCCGGGCGGCCAGTGGTGGCCTGCCCCGCGATTTGGGCCGCGAGCAAATCAATGTCATCAGCAATGGTACGGGCGAAAGTTGCCAGGGCCTCGCGTCCCACGGCAGATCCGATGGCGCTGCGCAAAGCGCAAAGCCGCTCCAGATCAAGACGTGGCGCAGCGGAAGTCACCGTCGCTCCAAACACCCCAGCGCGTCATCCGGCCCAGCCTTGCAGCGAGCCTGATGAACGTCGCTCAGGCGCCGACCTGCACACGGACGAAGCCGGTGACGGTCAGGCTGTGGCGCTTGGCGTAAGCCTGCACTGATTCGCCCTTCTCGGCGTCGAGCAGCATCTCCTGCTCAAGCAGGACGTTTTCTTTGAAGAAACGGCCGAGCTTGCCTTCGATGATCTTGCCGCGCATGGCCTCGGGCTTGCCCTGCACCTCGGGGGTGGCGAGGAGAATCTCCTTCTCCTTCTCAACCTTGGCCGGATCGACACTGGCGCGATCCAAACCAACCGGAGCCGGGCTGGCCGAGGCGACATGCAGCGCGATCATGCGCAGCTTGGCGGCGTCGCCGCTGCCAGCTACCAGGGTGGCGATGCGGCCACCATGGTTATAGCCGACCACTGACTCACCCGTGAGGGCCACGACCTTGGCGATCTCGATCTTCTCGCCGATCTGCGCGACGCGGGCGATCACCGCTTCCTGGGCGGTACCGCCTTCGAAAGCTGCCGCTTTGAGGACCTCGGCATTGTCGCACCCGAGGGCCAACGAGGTGTCGGCCAACTTCTGCACGAAGGCCTTGAACACGTCGTTGCCCGACACGAAGTCGGTCTGGCAAGCCAGCAACACGATGGTGCCGGTGCCGGTGCCCAGGGCCATGCCGCAGCCACCATTGGTGGTTTCGCGGCCGGCGAATTTGTCCATCGCCGCCATGCCCTGCTTGCGCAGATGATCCATCGCCGCCTGAGCCCAGGCGTCATCATTGGCCGCGCCGGCGGTGGCCAGCAGTGCAGCCTTGCACTTCATCATCGGGAGGTTGGTGCGGTCGCGCAGCGACATCACCAGCTTGGCGGAGATCTCAGACATGGTCAATCCGGGGTGCGGCGGTGGAAAATGGACGGAGACGACTCAGGCCTTGGCCGGAGCCGGCGCGGCGGCGGGCACGGTGGCCGTGACCTGATCGCTGCGGCCCTTGGCGATGCCGTCGATGATCACCTTGACCACGCACTGGATGGCCCGGATGCCGTCATCGTTGCCGGGGATCGCCAGGTTGACCTGCGCGGGATCGGTGTCGCTATCGACCAGACCCATGACCGGGATGCCCAGGCGCTGCGCCTCGCGGATGGCGGTCGCTTCGTGCTTGGGGTCGATGACGAAGAGCGCATCGGGCAGCTTGGCCATGGTGCGCACGCCTTCGAGGTTGCGCAGAATACGGCGGCGCTCACGCATGTGGCGGCTCTGCACCTTCTTCGACTCGCGGATGTAGTCCGGGCGGGACTGCTCGGTTTCGATGCCGTCCAGGCGGCGGATCGACGAGCGCACGGTGTCGAAGTTGGTCAGGGTGCCGCCCAGCCAGCGCTCGACCACGAAGGGCATGCCGACCGAACGGGCTGACTCGCGGATCACGTCCTTGGCCTGGCGCTTGGTGCCGACGAAGAGGATGACCTTGTTGGCCTTGGCCAGCTTGGCGGCGTAGTAATACGCGTTGATCAGACCTTTGACCGTCGCCTTGATGTCGACGATGTGGATACCGTTGCGCTTACCGTACAGGTGCGGCGCCATGCGGGGATGCCACAGGCTTGCCGCGGTGCCGAAATGGGCGCCGGAATCGATCAGTTCTTTGACATTGATGAGAGACATGAGGTTTTCCCAGCTCCCGCTGTTGGCGTTGCGCAGGCCAAGAGGCCCGGACGCCGCGGGGCGTGTTGCGGGATGCGCAGGTTACTACCGCACCACCGGCGCATCCCGGACCGAGAAGGTCGAGGACGGCGGCACGGCCGCCAAGGGATCCCAGCGGGGGGCGGAACTATGTGCAATCAGGCCCAGAGGTCAAGATCGGGGCCGCGAGCCCGATCAAGCGAGCACGCAGAGCACCTTCGGCACAGCCTGTGCATATCCCTCGACCATGGGACCTCCTCCGTCGCTACGCTGTCGGATTTCGCCATATCTGTGGGCCGTTGCCGTGGTATTGCTGGGCACGGCCTGCACCACGCCACGTGCTGAATCGACCCCTGATAAGCCTCCCGTAGAAACTCTAAAACCAGTTACTGCTGCTATTTGCACAGGAACCGTCGCCACCGTCACCCAGGCCGGTGAGGGCCCCGCTGAGCTGGTGCTGGATTTCCCCACCGGCCAGGCCCCGGAGCCCGGCACCCAGGTGCATATCCTGCAAGGGGATCGCCTCGCCGGCACGGCCCTGGTAATGGAGCGACCTGCCCCCGGCCGGGTACTGGCCAAGATGGTCGGACTCAGCGACCGGCGCTCGCCCGTGCTGGCCGGTGACACCGTCACCACCAACGGCGCACTGCCGATCCCCGCCCTGGCCGAACCTGCCACCGCCGCCGCCCCGACCGTCGCACCATCGTCCGATCCCGAAGTGGCACGCCTGCGCGCCCTGCTCGAAGCCGAGATGAGCGCCCGCGCCACCGCCGTGCAGCGCGAGCAGCTCACTGCCGCCGCGCTGGCGGACCTGCTCGATCAGGTGGCCGCACGCAGTGCCACCGCCAGCGTGACCACGTCCACCGCCCAGGACACGGTCATGCGTGAGCGCCTGATCGAGCTCGAGACCAACCTGAACGCCGTCAGCACTGAGCACCAGCGCAGCGCGACCGAATTGGCCGCCGCCCGGCAGGACCTGACCACCGCCACCAGCGACCTGACCATGGCCCGCAAGGCGATGCTGTACTTCAAGGATCATCGCAACGCCGACGAACTGGGACGCTTGCAAGCCGAGCGCGATCTGCTGGCCCTGCAGGCCCGGGTCTTGCGACTCAGCAATGCCGAAGCTCTGACCGCCCTGCAAGACCAGCTACGCACCGCGCTCGGCCCGACGGAGACCCCATGAGTCGTCCACCGCCGATCTTCGTCGCCCTGGCCCTGCTCACCCTGGCCCTCGGCACCGGCTGCGCCACCCGCACCAGCAGCGCGCCCGCCGCCACGGCCGAGGACAGCTCGCTGGCCGCCAAGGTCCAGGACCTGGATGCCAAGATCGCCCGCCTTGAAGGCCGCCTGGCCGGCACCGGAGCCTATCGCGAAGGTACCTCGCTGCGCATTGATGGCGGGCGGGAATCCATTCTCGACCGCTCGCGCCGCCTGGAGCGCGAGCTGCAAGCCAGCCAGGCCCTGCTGCAGCTGCGCGATGCCGTCATCGCCAGCCTTGAGCTCCGCCTGGCCGCCGCTGAGGACACCGGCCGGTCACTGGCTGACGAGAACGCCTACCTCGCCCACCTGCGCGAAAGCCTGGAGACCGCCCGGCAGGCAGCTGCCGAACGAGGCCGCGCCAATGAGCAATTGCAGGCCCAGATTATCGCCAGCGAACTGGCCCGCCTGAAGGCCGAACGTGAGCACTACCAGTTGGCCGCCAACCTGCTGCGCCTGCGCCCCAACCAGGCCACCGACATCGCCGAATTGCAAGCCACGGTGCGCGACCAGGCCCGCGCCCTGGGCACGGAGGCTAACCATGGGAAATAGTCTTCACGTTGCGTATCGCTGCCTCACGCCGGCCCTGGTGGGGGCCATACTCCTGCTGTCCGCATGCTCCACGACCCCGCGCTGGAAGCCGCTGCCTGCGCACATCTCCTGGCGGGCCAGCCCCACCGTCGGCGACGCCCAGCGCGTTGCCGTGCTGCCCGCCTGGGTGGCTGAAAACGTCGGGCGCAGCGCCGACAGCATTGCACCGGCCCTGGCGGCGGCGCTGCGCGAAACCGGCCGCTACGAAGTGACCCCGGTCGGCAAGGAGCTGCGCGACACCCTGCTGAAGACCTCAAACATTCCCGCCAGCATCATCACCGCCGAAGACCTTGGCCGCCTGCGCGACAAGCTGCAGGTCGACGCCGTGCTGGTGGCCCGGGTCGAACAGTTCACCGCCTACGACCCCCTCGCGGTGGGTCTGACGGTGCATCTGGTCAGCTGCCAGGACGGCACGGTCTTATGGAGCGCCACCGGCAATTTCGACAGCCGTCGCGAGGACATCCAGAACGACATCCAGTGGTGGCACAGCCGTCACGCCGGCACCGCCAACGACAACATCAGCGGCTGGCGCCTGACCATGAGCAGCCCCGAGCTCTTCTGCCGCTACGTCGCCGACCGCTTGTGCGGAACGCTGGTGCCGCACGAAGAGCCGAAGCCCAAGCGCCGCTGAGGGTCAGCCCCGCCACCGGGCAGCGCGGCTCGCGCCCTGGCCGGCCGCGACGTGCTGACGATTCATCATCTAACCGCCTCACCCTCTACGCTGATCCTTCATGGGCCGGTAAACGTCCAACTGCATTCGCCGCACACCCAATCCAGGCAGGCCCACGCGGAAACACCGTCGGCCACGACTTCGCCCAGGCACGAGGCCACTGCCGGAGGCACGGGGAGGTCCGCAGCGGGCGCTCCCACCACGCCCAGGGCGATGCGCCGGGCATCGCTGCCGGTGGCGTAGGCCGCCAGCCACGGCGTCGGATCCTCGCCCAGCATGCGGGCGATGGCCGGCAGGGTGGGATCAGCGGGAAACCAGCCGTCGACGCCCTCGACCTCCAACCAGAAATGCGGATTGGCCAGGCGGTCGTCCGCCACCACCCCGGCCAGCAGTCGCCAGGGTCGACCCAGATCGCTCAGGCGCTGGCCAAAGGCCCGGCTGAGATCGAAGCAACTGCCTTCCATCCGCACCGGCTCCTGAAGGTCCTGCGGCGCATGGTGCCGGTAGACGTAACGGAACTCCGCTATCAGTTCGGCCATCACCCGGGCGACTTGCACATCCGGGCGGGGCGGGAGCGGGACGCAGTCCACAACGTCGCACGCCTGCACCGCCGGCGTGCGGCCCGGCGCGGCCCAGGACAGCCGCGTAAACCGCCCGTCGTCCCCCAGCGCATCCGCGAGGCCAGCAACTGGCCCCGGCAAGCTGGGCCGGGCCACCACGCGCTGTCCGAGCGTGTCGGTGAGCTGCGGCAGCCACCACGTCACCCGCGCCGCCGGCCGAGGCAGATAGCAACGATGATGCCGCTGCACCGTGACCTGGCGTGCCACGTCACGACCCTGGATATGTGGTCGGAACCAGGCCAGGTATCGTCGCCAATGCCGGGCGAGCACCGGGCACTGGTCCAGGCCATGCCAACACAGCCAGTTGGCCGCCGCAAAAGGATCGATGAGCCCATCCCCATCGACCGCTAAACCCGCGTCGCACCAGGCTTCCACCGCCGCCGCCTCGACCCCCAAGCGCTCAGCCAGATCAGCCGCCGGACGCGGACGATGGGGATGAGCCGGACCGGGTTGGAGCATGGGTGGCGAGCGATGCGCTATGGTGGGTGAGGTAGAGTGGACCAGGTGAATCCTCGATGAGGCTTTTCCATACCCCAACAACCATAACCCATAACCCGGTCGTCACCTCCCGTGCGCCGGTCCCTCATGAACGTGACGGTCGGTCCCCAGGCCCGCATCCTCGGCGCCGGCCTCATCCTCATCCTCAAGCAGCGAGCCGCCGCGACGCCAGGTGCAGTAGGTCTGCCAGGCACCCAGCACCATGCCGTACAGGACGTAACCGGTGGTGGCAAAAAACAGGGTCAGCCACGGCTCGAACCACAACAGGCCGAGCACGCCGATCATCAGGATCATGCTGCGAAAACCCATGCGCCCCAACAAGGTGTTGCCGACATGGGGATACCGCAGCGTGGATACCATCAGCAAGGCGGCAATGCCAGTCACCACGATCATCGCCCAGCCGAAAATCGGCAGGGTATCGAGGCTCGTGTAACCGTCCGGTCTAAGCAGGTTCCAGCTTACCAGCTCGGCATGAAAGGTATGATGGACGATGATCCATGAACAGATCAGCGCCGCCGCACCCGGTGAGGGCAGGCCGCGGAAGTAAGGGGTCGCCGCGTCGCTATGCTCGACATTATAACGGGCCAAGCGGATGGCCGCGAGCACGGGATAGAAGACGGTGAGGAACCACAGGAAGCGACCGCCGTAACCAAACACATAGGGCTCGCCCAGGATCAGGCGATGCACCAGGATGGCCGGGGCCACGCCGAACGAGACCACGTCGGCCAAGCTGTCCAGCTCGGCCCCGAAAGGCCCGGCAGTATTGGTCAGCCGTGCGACCTTGCCATCGAGCATGTCGCAGACCATGGCAGCGAACACGAAACAGGCGCCCGCAAAGAGCCACTGCGAATGGCTGGGTCCACTGGCATGGGCCGCGCACAGCACCGCCGTGATGCCGCAAGCCAGGTTGCCACCGGTCAGCAGGGTCGGGAAGACCGGCAGGGTTTTGAGCCTGCGGATGCGATGCCGGACGGGATCGAGACGGGAGGAGGTCACTTGGAACCGCCGTCGCGGAGTCGCGGGGTCAGATGCCGGAATGCCGGAATGCTCGAATGCTCGAATGCTCGAATGCTCGAATGGTTCATGACTCCGCGACCCCGCGACCCCGCGACCTCGCGACGGCTGTTATGCCTCACGCCATCTCTCCCGTCATCTCAACCAAGGCCGTCTCGCCGCAACGCACCCGGTCGCCCACCTGCACCAGCAGATCATGGGGATGCGAGAGGGGCACATACAGCTCGGTGCGGCTGCCGAAGCGGATCATGCCGAACAGTTCACCACGGGTCAGGGGGTCGCCAACCCCGTGGACGCAAACGATGCGACGGGCGATGTAGCCAGAAATCTGGCGCAGCAGCAGGCGCAGCCCGGTGTCGACGCTGCTGTCGGCTTCCAGGCCAAGCGTGTTGGATTCATTGTGGTGGGTGGCGTCCGGGTGCCGCGCATCCAGGAAGCGGCCCGGCTGATAGCGGGCATAGCGCACGGTAGCTGGGCAGGGCGCACGATTCACATGCACATCGAAGACCGAGAGGAAGATGCCGATGCGGACCGCTTTGCCGCCGATGAACTCCGGTTCGTCCACCTCGGTGATATCGGCAACCACGCCATCAGCCGAGCTGATCAGGGTCCGCGGGCCACCCTTGGGCTGGCGCCGGGGATTGCGGAAGAACCACAGGATGAACAGCCATAACAGCACCGCCACCGTCGCACCGACGTGGCGCGGCATACCTTGCGGCAGCAGCCAGACCGACCAGCCCAGGACCAGGGCCGAGACCAGCAAGCTGGTCAAGCCCCAACGGACGATGGTCATGGGGACACCGCTGCCCAATTGCCGCCGGATGCCGGGGCCGCCGGCGGCTTCAGTTGATGGGCACTGAGGATGCTCGCACAGCACACCAAGGCCGCCACCAGCGTCGAGCGCCACAGCGCGCCGACACCTCGCTGCCAGGCCATGAACCAGGCGGCCAAGAGCAGTCCCAAGAGGACTACCTCGACCTGGATCTGATGACTGAGCGCCACCGCCAGCACGATGCCGGCGTAGCCCGCCCAACGGTAGACCTGCCCGGTGCGGGGGTGCTTGGCATAGAAGGCGGCCACGTTCATGTGGCTGGCATCACGAAATCGCATGGCGGCACTATGCGACCCTGGCGCAAGCCGCAACGGATACGGCCCGTGCCAGCTCAGCGCTTCTTGCGACCGGTGGTCGGTTCCGCTGCCTTGGGCACCCAGGCCTTGCCATCCCACCAAGCGGCCCAGCCAGCCGCTTCGCCCTGGGCGTCCTGGCTGGCCAGGTAGTGCTCCTTGGTCTTGCGGCTGAAGCGCACGAAGACCTCGTTGCCGTCCGGATCGGTGGTCGGGCCATCGGCCAGATAACGGTGCTTCTCGGCCAGCTCCTCGCGATGGACGGCCAGTTCGCGGACCCGCGGGGCCCGGGTCTCGCGCACCTTCGGATAGGCGGACGAGGCCAGAAACAGCCCGGCAGCACCGTCACGCAGCACGAAAAAGCCAGCCTTGGTGCAGGCCAGCTCGGGCATGGGCACCGGCGCCTCCTTCGGCGGGGCGGCTTCGCCGCTACGCAGCAGCTTGCGGGTGTTCTTGCAGTCGGGGTAGCCGGTGCAGCCGAAATACTTGCCGAAGCGGCCCAGCTTGAGCTGCATCGGCTTGCCGCACTTGTCGCAGGGGATGCTGGGGCCGTCATAGCCCTTCAACTTGAAGCGACCCTCTTCAATCATGATGCCCGGGCAATCAGGGCTGTTGCCGCACAGGTGCAGCTTGCGGTGCTCATCCACCAGCCAGCCGTCCATGGCGGTGCTGCACACCGGGCAGCGGCGCTTGGACACCAGCGCGGCGGTCTCTTGGTCGCTGGCCTCGTCGGTATCCTCGTCGGCCTCCTTCTTGACCTCGACCTCGTCGCCGGGCACCAGGTTGACGGTGTGGGCACAGAAGGAGGGATCCTTCTTGTCCAGGCTGTAGCCGGTGCAGCTGAGGAAGACGCCGGTCTTGGCCGTCCGGACGGCCAAGGGATGCTTGCCGCACTTGGGACAGATGATGGTGGTCGGCACTGGCGTATTCGGCTGCATCGCCTCGCCGGCCTGCTTCAGCTTGGTGGTGAAGCCGCCGTAGAAGTTGTCGAGCACGCCCTTCCATTCGGCCTTGGCATCCGCGAC
>JBBQTJ010000009.1:0-26272 GCA_038213315.1 Planctomycetota bacterium | reverse complement strand
GGAGGTCTCGCGCGCGCTGCTGACCGCGGCGGCGACCACCATCATCGGTTTCCTGCCCATCTTCGTCCTCACCGACCAGGCCGGGCGGCTGTTCATCCCCCTCGCCATCACCAAAACCCTGGCGATCGGCGGCGCGGTCATCTTCGGCATGCTGCTGGTGCCGCTGCTGTGCCGATTCCTGCTGCCGCCCTGGCAACTGCGCAAGGACATCGTCCTCGGCTTCGCCGGACTGATCGGCGGGCTGGTCTTCGGCTGGTTCGTGATGCACGGCCTCACCCTGCACTTCGACCATGAGCGCTGGTCCATCACCATCCCGGGCCTGGTGGTCGGGCCGCTGGTAGGCGCCCTTGCTGCCTATGTGATCTGGCGCCTTGGCCGCGAGCGGCTGGTGAGCTACGAAGAGAACCCGGTCAGCCGCGCCATCCATGTCGCCTACGACTGGGCCTACACCCGCATCCAGCGCCACCGCGTCGCCTTCACCTGCGCCATCGCTGCGCTCGCCCTGACCGGTTGGACCTTGGGCATCGGCTGGCAGAGCATGAGCTGGCCGCTGCGCAAAGGCATCGCCCTGGCTGGTGGCGACCTCTCGACCATGGCCCTCGACAAGGCCCTGACCCGCGCCTTCCCCGGCATCGGCGCCAGCTTCCTGCCGCCGCTGGATGAAGGTTCGTTGCTCTACATGCCGTCGATCCCGGCCACCGGCGGCCTGGGCGAGACGCTTAAAGTGATGAAGACCCAGAACCAGCTCATCGGCACCATCCCCGAGGTGGCGCAGGTGATGGGCAAGATGGGCCGCGCCGAGACCGCCCTCGACCCGGCCCCGATCGGGATGATCGAGACGGTGGTGATCCTGAAGCCCTACGCCGAGTGGCCGCTGCATGAGATCTCTCATCCGGACGGCACGGTCGTGCACCGCCCACGCACCCTTGTCGAAGTCCGCGAAGCCTTGTCGGCGATCAGCGACATCCCCGGCGTGGCACCGTCCTGGCTGCAGCCGATCGAGACCCGGGTGGTGATGCTGTCGACCGGCATCAAGAGCAAGATCGCCCTCCAGGTCCTGGGCGATGACGCCGAAGGTCTGGAGCGCTTCGCCGAGCAGGCCGAGAAGATCGTGCAGATGGTGCCGGGCGCGGCCGACGTGCAGATGCAACGCGAGGGCGGCAAGCCCTACGGCGAAATCCGCCTCGACCAGGAGCGCATGGCCCGTTTCGGCATCACCACCGAGGCCGTCATGCAGACGGTAGAAACCACGCTGGGTGGCATGCCCATCGTCTTCTCGGTCGAAGGCACCCAACGCTACGGCGTGCGCATCCGCTACAGCCGCGAGCGTCGCGACAATTTCGACGAGATGAGCCTGATGCAGGTGCCGATCGGCTCTGGTCAGCACGGCGCCATCCCCTTGCAGAGCCTGGTCGCCGCGCCGGAGGTCCACACCGCCGCCCTGGACGGCATCACCGCCGCCGACTGGCTGGCCCAGCAAACCCTGACCATCCAACGCAACACCACCATCCTGGCGCCGGATCGCCTCGAGGTGACCTTGCCGGCCGGTGATGACCTGACCAGGCACACCGCCAAGCCATCGCACGGCGCCATCCGCCAACTATCGCGTACGCCATCGCCGACCGTCCTCACCTACACCATCGGCCCGATGGCGATCCGCAGCGAGGGTGGCAAGCGAACCCAATACGTGCTGCTGAACGCCCGCGGCCGGGCCGAGGTCGAGGTGGTGCGCGACGCCGACCGCCAGGTCCGTGCCGCCATCGCCGAGGGCCGCATCGACCTGCCCAAGGGCTCGACCTTTCGCTGGGTCGGCAGCTACGAACAGAAGCTCAAGGCCGATGCCACCATGACCTGGGTCATCGCGTCCGCGATGGGCGTGATGCTGGTGCTGATCTACATCGGCACCCGCTCGCTGCTGACCACCGCGATCATCATCTCCTGCAACGTCACCGTGACCACAGCGGGCGGCTTTATCGCCGTGTGGCTCTCCGGGGTGGAGATGACCACTGCGGTCATCGTCGGTTTCCTGGTGCTCTTGGGGGTGATGTTCAACGACGGCATCCTGCTCGGCACCTACCTGTACGAGCAGTTCAAGATCCCACCTCGCAACCAGGAGGAGATGAATCTACGCATCTTCACCGCCAGCCTACGCCGCCGCCGTCCGGCGCTGATGACCAACCTGACCACCCTGCTGGCGCTGGTGCCGATCCTATGGAGTGAAGGCCGCGGCTCCGAGGTCATGCGCCCAATGGTCCTGCCGGTGATCGGCGGGATGATCGCCGATCTGATCAGCCTGTTCTCGGTACCGGTCTTCTACGCCTGGTGGTGGGAGCGAAAGTTGGCCCGAGAGGCCCAAAGCACACCGACTGCCATCAGCGCCCCCGCAGATACGAACCAGCCCACACTGGGCACGACCTGACCAAGCATAGTGGGATACCTGCGGATCACACCGCGCATGGCTCGCATCCGCAAGGCATGGGAACGTGGTTGGACCGCCCTGCCATCTGCATCGTGAGGGTGGACCGGGGGTCTGATTATGCAGTGACGCCAACCACGCCAGATAACGCAACCTCGCTTGATGAGTTGTGGGAGGAAATGCACGTCGGCGGGCCGAAATGGAAATCGATGGGGGAATAGACCCTACGGTGATGGCCTCGTCGCCCACGTATCCTTGCATGATGAACGACGCGACGGTGCCTATGGAATTGAGTAATCACTCGAGGTCAGGATTGGCATGACCAGGGCTAACACTCCGACTGCACCAGCCTTCGCCACTGGATTGCGCCTTTGTTCTGAACACCGGTAGAGGCCCTGACGTCATGCAGTTTATGGTCAATCCGTCGGTGGGCGGCGTCGGCGTTCAGATTGTCACCAGACTCTTGCTTCCATCCGTTTTGGGTGTGGTCGAGGAATGGATGTAGCGGCGCCGCCATGGTCTCTCCGCGATTGGCCCGCTGTCATCCCAGGATCCAGCATGAACGACATCGCCTCACCTGTTGCAGCCATCCCCCCTGCGGAAGCTTGGCATGCTCTCTCGGCCGAGGACGCCATGGCGCGGGTGGCCGCAACGCCGGCCGGGTTGAGCGCCACCGAGGCTGCGACCAGACTGGCGCGGGACGGTCGCAATGTGCTGACCGACGCGGCTCCGGTGCGACCGTGGCGCATCCTCCTGCGACAGTTCTCCAGTTTCATCATCTGGGTGTTGTTGGCAGCGGCCGGCGTCGCCGGATTTCTCGGCGAGTGGATTGATGCCGGCGCGATCATTGGCGTCGTCCTCCTCAACGCGATCATCGGGTTCACCCAGGAGTATCGTGCTGAAAACGCCATCGCCGCGCTGCGTCGCATGGCTGCGCCGCGAGCGCGGGTGCGACGCGACGGGGCGATCAAAGAGTTGTCCGCAGCCGAGGTCGTCCTTGGCGATGCCATCCTGCTCGATGCGGGCGATCTGATTGCCGCCGACGCCAGACTCATCCGCGCCGCTTCGCTGACCTGTGTCGAGTCGGCGCTGACCGGCGAATCGCTGCCGACAGAAAAATCGGTAGAGACTCTCAATCAACGTGATCTGCCCCTCGGCGATCGTGCGAACATGATCCACATGGGCACCGCGGTCGCTGCAGGTTCCGGCGAGGCAATCGTGGTCGCCAGTGGAATGGCCACCGAAATTGGCCGAATTGCTGGCCTGATAAACACCACGGTGAACGACGAGACCCCGCTTCAACAGCGTCTGCAATCACTTGGCCGCATCCTGGTCTTCGTGTCGTTGGGCATCGTGGTGATGCTTTTCGGCCTGGGCCTGCTGCGCGGTATGCCGGTGATGGGGTTGTTACTTACCTCCGTGAGTCTCGCCGTGGCGGCTGTCCCCGAAGGCTTGCCGGCGGTGGTGACAGTTGCGCTCGCCCTGGGAGTCCAGCGCATGGCCCGTCGGCGCGCGCTGATCCGCCGCTTGCCCGCGGTAGAGACCTTGGGATCGACCTCGGTCATCTGCACCGACAAAACCGGAACGCTGACTGTCAATCAAATGACAGTGAAGGTCTTGAGCCTCGCTGGCACCGAGTACGTGGTCGATGGCGAAGGCTATGCTCCGGTTGGCGCCATCAAACGCAGCAACGGGAGCACCCCCGATGCGCTGCTCGACCGGGCGCTGTTGATTGCCGGCGGCTGCAATGTCGCTCAGATCAGTCAGGACAAGGATGGCTCATGGAAGACCATTGGCGATCCAACCGAGGGCGCCCTGCTGACCCTGGCGGCCAAGGGTGGCTGGCCGGCGGAGCGTATCGAGCGCGACTATCCGAAGGTGCATGAATTCCCCTTCGACAGCGACCGCAAACGCATGACGGTGCTGCGTCGCCACGATGGTGTGTTGGCGTTGGTGAAGGGCGCCCCCGATCTGCTCCTCGACCGTTGCACCCAGGTGCTCACCCCGGAAGGGGTTCGCCCTCTGGATGCAGCCGGTCGTGACACCATAGCGGGTGTCAATGCTGATCTCGCCAATCGAGCCCTGCGCGTCCTGGGCGTGGCGTATCGCGATGCCCCTTCGGACATGCAAGGTCATCGAGTTGAGGAAATCGAGTGCGAGCTGATCTGGGTTGGCCTGATCGGCATGCAGGATCCGCCCCGTCCCGAGGCTAAAGCTGCGGTTGAGCAGTGTACGGCGGCCGGCATCCGGGTCGTCATGATCACCGGCGATCACCCCAGCACAGCGTTGGCGATAGCGCGTCAATTGAGCATAGCCCACGAAGGTCAAAGGGCAATTTCTGGCGCTGATATCGATAAGCTAGACGACCATGCGCTGCGCCAGGCGGCCCCCGAGACGCCGGTCTACGCGCGGGTCACCGCCGCCCACAAGCTACGCATCGTTGGCGCGTGGAAGGCGAACGGTGCAGTCGTCGCCATGACCGGTGATGGGGTCAACGATGCCCCGGCCATCAAGGGTGCGGACATTGGGATCGCCATGGGCCTGAGCGGCACCGAGGTGACGAAAGAAGCATCGGCGATGGTCATCACTGACGACAATTTTTCGACCATCGTTGCAGCCGTCGAAGAAGGGCGTAGCGTCTATGACAACATCCGAAAAACTATCGAATACCTGCTGGCCGGCAATGTCGGTGAACTGCTACTCATGGCGGCCTGCATCATCGCTGGCCTGCCGATCCCGCTCCTTCCCGTCCAGTTGCTGTGGATAAATTTGGTCACCGACGGGCTTCCCGCACTGTGCCTAGCCACCGATCCCATCGACCGCACGCTGATGACCCAGCCACCGCGGCCGGCTGCTGAGGGCATGATCGGCCGATCGGGTATCATGCGCATCGGGGTCACCGGCCTGTTGACGGCTGGGGTGGCCTTGGCGGTCTTCCTCTATGGCTTGCGCTATGAGAACCTCCTAACTGCGCAGACGCAGGCCTTCTCAGTCCTAGTATTTGCAGAATTGCTCCGTTCCTTCGGCGCCCGCAGTGACACCCGCTTCGTCTGGGAGATGGGGATCTTCTCAAATATGAAATTGTTCGTGGTGGTCGTCCTCTCGATCGCCTTTCAGATCACCAGCCTTCAAGTCGCCTGGCTCGGCGATCTGCTGCGGACAGCACCCTTGCCGTTGAGCGAATGTGCCGCCTTGCTGGCCATCGGTTGCATCCCACTCGCGGTGATGGAACTGGCCAAGATTCCACGGCGACGTCAACTTGCGCAGAAGGCAGCGCAGAAGGTGAGCGCGTGAGGCATATCCACTTCGCGATCGACTTCTGTCCGTCCTTGAGTCCAGAGTGGTGGGCGCCGGGCAATGCGCTCGTCGTGACCCCCTCTCGTGCCCAACGTTCCGAATCGGAGCCTCAATGCGTTCACGTCTGACTGTCATCATTCTCTTATTGGCAGCCCTGAGCGGATGTGGGGAACCGGTTCGCGTCAGCGTGCCGACGAGTCATCCGGCAAACCCGGAAGCGGTGTCGGCTCCCGTACCAGAACCATCGACAGTGCTGGCGCTCCCCACAGCGGCGCCTCCCGTGACGACTTCACCAACGTCCACCGAGATGATCACCAGCCCGGAGCCGCCACCTCCGGCACAGCAGGCCGCCGCCTTTGCGTGCCCGATGCACCCAGAAGAGACATCCGACCAGCCTGGCATGTGTCCAAAATGCGAAATGAAGCTCGCGCCAACGGCCACACCGGGGGAATGATGAAAACCCTGGTCCCAATGTTCGCGCTGGGTGGCGGACTTCTCCTTCTGGTCGGTTGCGGCTCCTCCCGTGATAATGGCTTTGCCGACGTGCAAAAGACCATTACCGAGCGGACATCCTTGCAGGTGCAATGGGATCAGGGAACCCCAGAGGATGAGCGTGCCCATGAATTGGTGATGGATCTTCTGGCGAAGGAGATGGATGCCACCGCAGCAGTTCAGGTGGCCCTGCTCAACAACCGTCGCGTGCAGGCCATCTATGCAGACCTCGGTCTCGCCCAAGCCGATCTCATGCGGGCAGGGCTGCTGAGCAATCCCATCCTGAGCGCCGATGCCCGCTTCTTCAGTGGTGGCGCCTTGGCGGTCGACCTGTCGCTCATGCAGAGTTTCCTTGACCTGCTCGCCATGCCGCTGCGCAAGCGGTTGGCCGCAAGCGCGTTCGCTGCCGCAAAATTGCGCGTCGCTGGCGCAGTTCTTGCACTGACCCAGGAAGTTCGCGTTGCCTTCGTAAGAATGCAAACGGCAACCCAGATCCTAGAGATGCGACGGACCATCACCGAAGCGAGCGCGATTGCTACTGACCTTGCCCGGCGCCTACGTGAGGCCGGCAATATCACCGCGTTGGACTTCGCTCAAGAGCGCAGCCTCTTCGAGCAGGCGAAGCTTGACCTCGCGGCAGCGGAGGTCGACGTGGCCGCGCAACGCGAGGGCATGAACATACTCCTTGGGGTGTGGGGCCCGCAGAGCGCGACGTGGCGCGCGGCTGGTCACCTGCCCGACATGCCGGTCGAGGAACTGCCATTAGAGGATTTGGAGACGAGGGTGGTGGCTGCCAATATGCGGCTCGCTGTCGCCCGCGAGGAGATCGCCATCCTCGCGCAACGCCTGGGCGTTAGCCGGTCGTTCGCCATAGCTGGCGATGCCCAAGTTGGCGTGAGCGCCGAACGGGAAACTGACGGAGCCTGGGGTGTCGGTCCGGCCATATCCATTCCGCTTCCGCTGTTCTCGCAGGGCCAAGCAACCATCGCCACGGCGCGAGCCGAGCTGCGCCGCAGCGAACAGATGTTTGTCGCTGACGCGATAACGCTTAGGGCTCAGGCCCGCATGGCCCGCGCTCGTCTGCTTGCCGCTCGTGATCGGGTTGCCTATTTCAGGACGGTCATGCTGCCCTTGCGTCAGGATATCCTTGACGAAATGCAGAAGCAGTACAACGGCATGCTGGCGTCGGCCTTCCAGCTTATTCTTGCCAAACAGCAGCAGATTGATGGGGGCGCTCAATACATTGCGGCCCTTGGAGCGTACTGGAATGCGCGGGCGTCGCTCGACCTTCTGCTGATGGGCGGGACGGGGTACGCGGAGCCAGCGATGGAGATGTCCTCATCAATGACACAGCCAGCCGACCAGGACGCACGCAAATGACCAAGCTAATGATGTCACAGCCGGTGTATGGGAATCGACCATGAATGCCCTTCGCATTAAACGCTACTGGGTGGGTGCAGTGACCGTGGTCGTTCTCGTCGTGGGGATACCGGTGTCCGTAATCGCATCCGGCATGATGAGCACGTCCGCCTCGTCGGGGCCAGGACCAGAAAGTGTTATCATGCCCTTGGCGCTGAACGCACCTCACCGGCAACATGCCGAATCCAACCACGAATCATCACCCTACGAGGGCCGCCCGGGTACGATAACCGTTGATGAGCCCAAGCACATTTCACGCGCAGATGATGCTCGCCCATATGAAGCCGGTGTTGTAAAATCAGCCCCTGCTGAACCCCAAATGCTAGCCCCAGGAGAACCGGGAAAAGATTACATCCCGGTCATCGTCCCCAACGGAACGACCCTGCCATGGAAAGTGATCGATGGCGTCAAGGTCTTCCATCTGATAGCGGAATCCATCAAACACGAGGTGGCGCCGGGTCTGGTGATTACTGCCTATGGCTACAATGGCCAGACTCCTGGACCGGTCATCGAAGTTGTGGAAGGCGATCGCGTTCGCTTTTATGTAACGAATCGTCTCCCGGAAAAAACCAGTATCCATTGGCATGGAATATTGCTGCCGAATGGCATGGATGGCGTGTCAGGCCTGAACCAGGAGGGCATCAAGCCAGGCGAGACCTATAAATACGAGTTTACCATCCGGCAACATGGCACCAATATGTACCATCCGCATTTTGATGAAATGACTCAGATCAATATGGGGATGATGGGCATGATCGTCATGCACGCGCGAAAACCTCAAGGGCCGATAATCGACCGTGATTTCGCCTATATGTTGAACGAATGGGCAATTACGGCCGGTACGTCTCGCCCGAATACAAGTGAAATGTCCGATTTCAATATTTTGACGTTCAATGGAAAGGCTTCCCCGGGAACGGCGCCGCTGGTTGCAAAAACCGGCGACCGGGTTCGTCTCCGTTTTGGAAATCTTGGCCCAATGAATCACCACCCCATCCACTTGCATGGGTTTCAGTTCAAGATCACTGGCACTGATGGTGGCGATATAGAACCTGCGGCGCAGTGGCCAGAGACCACGGCTCTCGTTCCAGTTGGCAGTACACGCGCCCTTGAATTTGTCGCCGATGCCCCAGGAGATTGGGCGCTGCATTGCCATATGACGCACCACATCATGAACCAGATGGGACATGGCTTGCCAAACATGCTTGGTATCGACCCAACGGGTCTCGACGCACGGATGCAGCGTCTGCTCCCCGATTACATGACCATGGGTGTCCATGGCATGGGAGAGATGGGGGAGATGGGTATGCAGGTGCCGGAGAACAGCATCCCCATGCAGGGATCGGAAGGCCCGCATGGCTACATCGATATGGGCGGCATGTTCACGGTCCTGAAGGTGCGCGATCAACTCACATCCTATGACGATCCGGGTTGGTATCAGCAACCTGTTGGGACCAGCGCGAGGGCTGCATCTCCAGAAGAGTTGCTCCATGACGGCATAGAAGTCAATGCACCGGCAAAGGCCGGCATGCCAGAGGGAGGGGCTCAGCCACACAAAGCAACCCCAAGCGACTCAGGACATCATCATGGACAGTGATAAGGTATCCACTGCGGTCCCGACGGAGTCTTACGAATTCAACGGAGTGCTTTTCTAGGGCACTGCTCTCGGAATAAGGAATCAAGCCATGCAACCCAACACTATCCACCATGCCACCACATAAATCGACCTTCACCTGTCCAATGCACCCCGAGGTGCAGCAGGACCATCCGGGGAATTGCCCGAAGTGTGGTATGACCTTGGAGCCTCAGGTGGCGACGACGGGCGCCGGCGCGGAGGACAACAGCGAATTACAGAATATGTCGCGTCGCTTCTGGATCGGCGCCGCGCTAACGGTGCCGGTGTTCATCCTCGCCATGGCGCACCTGGTGCCGGCACTGGCCAGGCAGCACTGGGCTGACGGAACCGCATCGCGCTGGATCCAGTTCGCGCTCACCACCCCTGTGGTCTGGTGGGCAGGCTGGCCGTTCTTCGTTCGCGGCTGGCAGTCGGTCAGGACGTTGCATCTGAATATGTTCACCCTGATCGCCATCGGGGTCGGTGCCGCCTTCGGCTTCAGTGCCGTGGCGATGATCATGCCCGCCATATTTCCCCACGCGATGCGGCACGACGGCATGGTTGCCATCTACTTCGAGGCAGCAGCGGTCATCGTCGTCCTGGTCCTTCTCGGACAGGTGCTTGAACTCCGCGCCCGCAGCCGCACTGGCAGTGCGATCAAAGCACTACTCAACCTCGCGCCGCCAACGGCTCGCCAGGTGGCGCCGGGCGGCGATCATGAAGTCCCGCTTGACGTGGTGAAAGTCGGCGACTGGCTACGGGTGGTTCCCGGCGATCGGATTCCCGTCGATGGCAAGGTCGTCGAAGGACACTCCAGTGTGGAAGAGTCGATGGTCACTGGGGAACCGCTCCCGGTCGAAAAGGCCGTGGGCGACACGGTGACGGGCGGCACCGTCAATGGCCCTGGCAGTTTCGTCATGCGCGCCGAGCGGGTGGGCAGCGACACGCTGCTTGGACAGATCGTCAATATGGTGGCCGAGGCCCAGCGCAGCCGCGCGCCCATCCAAGGGCTCGCTGATCAGGTTGCTAGCATTTTCGTGCCAACGGTGCTGATCACGTCGGTTCTCACCTTCGTCATCTGGATGTTGGTCGGTCCTGAGCCCAAACTAGCGTTCGCCATCGTCAATGCCGTCGCCGTTCTCATCATCGCCTGCCCGTGCGCGCTCGGCCTAGCCACGCCCATGTCAATCATGGTTGGCGTCGGACGCGGCGCACAGGAAGGCGTGCTGGTGAAGAACGCGGAAGCGCTCGAACGACTGGAGAACGTCACCACGCTAGTGGTGGACAAGACGGGCACACTCACCGAAGGGAAACCCAAGGTTACGGACATCCTTCCCGTCAGTGGCGTCGATCTGAAGGATTTTCTGAAACTTGCCGCATCCTTGGAGCAGAATAGTGAACATCCTCTTGCCGCCGCAATCGTCCAGGGCGCCAAGGCGCAAAGTTTGGCCTTGGAGACAGTGATGGATTTCCGTTCGGTAACCGGCGGCGGGGTCGCCGGCACCATCGCCGGTCGCTCTGTGATGATCGGCAAGAGTGCATTCCTGCGCCAGGAAGGGATCGCCGGTCTGGAACCGCTTGAGGCGTCGGCGACGAAGTTGCAGGAAGAGGGTAAGACCGCGATGTTCATCGCCTTGGATGGCAAGCCGGCGGGTATCATCGCCGTTGCCGATCCGATCAAAGCCACCACGCCTGACGCGATTCGCGATCTGCACGCACTCGGCTTGAAGCTGATCATGCTCACCGGTGATAACCGACGTACGGCAGACGCAGTGGCCAAGCAGCTGGGCCTGGATGCGGTGGAAGCCGAGATCGAACCGGCGGCCAAAGCGGCATACATCACGAAACTGCGCGCCGCCGGCGGGCGTGTCGCCATGGCCGGCGATGGCATCAACGACGCGCCGGCCCTCAGCGAGGCTGACGTCGGCATCGCTATGGGGACCGGCACCGATGTCGCCATGCAAAGCGCCGGCATCACCTTGGTCAAAGGTGATCTGAGAGGCATTGCCAAGGCCATCCGTCTTAGCCGCGCCACCATGTGGAATATCCGCGAGAACCTGTTCTTCGCCTTCCTCTATAATGCGCTGGGCATCCCCCTTGCAGCTGGCGTGCTGTATCCGCACTTCGGATGGCTGCTCAGCCCGATCATCGCCGGCGCCGCGATGAGCCTGAGCTCGTTGTCGGTGATCGGCAACGCGCTGCGACTGCGACGGAAATCGCTGACATGACATCGGTCACCAAAGTTTGTCTGTGGCGCACCTGCGCCGACGTTTCCCAGTCATCCTACCCAGAGAAAGCAGGATCATCATGAAAACCTCCATAACCACTTTCAAAGACCCGATCTGCGGCATGGCCGTTGATCAGGCGACCGCCATCCATGCCGAGCGCGATGGGAAGACGTTCTACTTCTGCGGCGATTCCTGCCTGAAGAAGTTCAAGGCGCTACCCGCCGGAAAGCTGCCAGAGCCGAAGTCCGGTGGCTGCTGCGGGTAGGGTCCAAAAGCCCTCAATGAATGGTCGGAACAGCGGGTAAGCCCGCTGAGACGGGCTGCCTTTCCCGTGCCGAGTGCAACTCGGCGTTCCCAGGTGGCCCTGATCCGAGGGCCTTTGGGTAGCTGGCCGCACGTCCGCATTTCTCTCATCAAACCGCTTCGCCACCATGTGCCGGCGCTCTACAAGCCGTATCCCACGCGAGCATCGTGTGCGATCATGAGCCCCTTGCGAGCGCGTCGTTTAGGCTGTTTGGTTGCCGCGAATCGCTCGCCACATTCGATTGGATTTGGTGCTTCCCATGTGCATGATGAGTGGTCGAGCACCTCAGGGATTGAGCCATGGCCACTGCCACCGTCCGGAAATTCGCACTGTCGGTTGATCCCGAGGAGATCGTCGATTTCACTGATGATCTCGATCATTTTTTAAAAGAGTTTACGCAGCTCGGTTTCTCGCAGACCGGGACGTACACGTTCCGCTACAGTGATGACGAGTGCATGATCAAGGCCGAGCTGTCGCGCTCGAAAGACGGTTACTACCTGTACTGCTATTGCCAGGCCATGGACGAGCATCATTACCGGCTGGCCGAGGTGGCGGACCATTTCAATGCCCATTTGGTGGATGGCTCCCGCCGTCCGGCTTGATGCCGCTTGTCCTGCCAAGCTAGCTGACACCGTCCCGACCGATGAGCGTCGGCCTGCGTTATTACGAACGCGTCTATCTGCGCGGGTGGTCAGCCCGCACCTGTGCGGGCGATGCCACCGCCTCGTGGTCGGCTTGCCGTCTGGGCGTGACCGCCCTATCCCAGGATGATCACCAGCAGTGGATCGGGCGCTGTCCACCTGGCACCCTGACGGACCTGCTCACCACCTGCGCTGCCGAAGCCTGGGCCACCTTGCCAGCACGGGCACGCCCACCGGTATTGGCCCTGTCGACCAGCAAAGGCGACATGCAGGCCTTGGCAGCCGGGTTGGTGGCGGGCGTCCTGCCCAGCTTGGCCCGCTGCGAAATGCCCGGCATGGCCACGGCCCGCGCTTTGGGCATCCGCCATCATCTGCCCGCCCCTGCCGTCGCGGCCTGCTCGACCGGCCTGATGAGCATCCTGGCGGCGGCCGACCTCATTGAACAAGGCGCCGCTGAGCATGGCCTGGCCGGAGCGGCTGACCGCAGCCTGACGCCGCTGCTGTTAGCTGGCTACCGGGCCATGGGCATCCTGTGCGGGTCCACCCCGCCGCAGGCTTTTGGCGATCCCACCGGCTTCGCCCCCGCCGAAGGAGCCGGCGTGGTGGCGCTGGATCGGACTGGGCCCTGGCGCCTGGTGGCCGGCGTCCGGCTCTGCGATGCCAGCCACGAAACTCACAACACCGACCCCGCCGCCTTGCGTGCGTGTCTGGCATCGCTGTGGCAAGCCTGTCCAGACCCGGATCTGATCGTCACCCACGGCACCGGCACTGCGGCAGGCGATGCCTATGAAACTGCTGGCCTGCTCTCCGGGCCATGGCGCCTGGCCATGCGCCTGCACCCCAAACCGGTGATCGGTCACTGCCTAGGTGCCAGCGGAGCGGTGGAGTTGGCCCTGGCCCTGCAAGCACCGGTTCGCCGCCTGTGGAAAATTGGACTTGGCTTTGGCGGTCATTTGGCTGCTTTAGGGATCGAGCGGGGCTAGTTTTTCTCGCTCAAATGGCAGCTACCTGCCGTTCGCACAACGGCAGCACGCACCGCATGAATGTGCCATGAGTTGCTGATGAATGTTTAAACAGCATGCACTTTCATGCATTCATGTTGCGAACGGTAGGTATTTTTAAGCTTCTACAGCAATTAACATTGACGACCTCGGGGTTTCCGCTAAAGGAAGCAACCTCGTTACGGCAAGCGATTGCCGCTATTCATGACCCCGATGCCCGAACGGATCCTCTCCACTGCGGAATCCCTGCCGAAATCCGGCCAGGACGATGAGGATGCGTTTTCCCCTCTGCCAGCCGTCCGCCCCAGCGCCGCCGATCTGGTGGCGGTGCTCGATATGCACGGTGAGCGCTTCCGGCCCATCCTGGCAGCTTTGCGCGAGCAGCCGTGGAAGGAACTGATCACCTCCCGGGATCTGCTGGACCAGCTGCATGCCGGTGGCTTGGAGTGGTCGGAGCGCACCCTGCGCCTCTATCTGGCCGAGATGGCCGAGCACGGCCTGATCGACCGTCATGGCCGGCGGGGCTACAAGCTGACCGAAGCCGGCGCTGAAATCGCCCGCGAGTTGACCATGGCCCGTCGCCTGGGGGCGATCCAGGCGCGCATGGATGAGACCATGTGCCGCTGCACCTTTGACCCTGCCGCCGGCACGGGGCTGGTGTCCGTGAACGCCTATGTGGTTCCCGTGGCTCTGGCGGGGCATCTGTGCGATGAACTGGAGGCCGTCTTCCGGGCCGGGCTGGCGGTGGGCACGCGCCTGCTGCTGGTCGAACAGGGCGAGGATATCCTGGGTCGCGAGGTTCCGGCCGGCCATATCGGTCTGGGCACCATGTGCTCGATCGGGCTGGCCAGCGTGCTGCTGCGCCGCGGCATCCCCAGTCAAGCCGTCTTTGGCGGCTTATTGCAGATGCAGGCCGGCGAACCCCGCCACTTCCTGGAGATCATCCGTTACGACGGCACCACCCTGTCGCCCAACGAGACCTTCATCCGCGCCAACCTGACCAGCGTCCGCCGCGCCGCGCACACCGGCACTGGTGCGATCACCGCCAGCTTCCGCGAAGTCCCCCTGCCCGCTCTGCCCGCCTTGCGCGAGGTGGCCAAGGAATGCGCCGAGGCCGGCTTCCCTGGCATTTTGCAGGTCGGCCGGCCCGGCCACGACCTGCTGAACGTCCCCGCGCATGATGGCCGCGTCGGCGTGATCCTGGCGACTGGCCTGAACCCGGTGGCCGCCCTGTGGGAGCTTGGCCACCTGCGCGGCGACCTCAGCCGCCCCATGGTCGGCCCGGTGGACTACCGCCAACTCATACCCTATCTCGACCTGCGGGCGCGGCTGACGCGCCTCGCGGGGTGACTTCGACTCTTCCCTTCAGGAACGGCATCATGCAGACGCGCCTCGACGGCAAGCCCGCCCCTTTCGGCCTCTTTGACCCCGACCACGAGGTTGACGCCTGCGGCGTCGGCTTCCTGGCCTCGATCCGTGGCGAAAAAAAGCACGACATCGTCAGCCGTGCCGTGCTCATCCTCAAGAATCTCGCCCATCGCGGTGCGGTCGGCGCGGATCCCTTGGACGGTGATGGCGCCGGCATCCTCCTGCAAGTTCCTGACGCCTTTATGCGCGCCGTGGCCGGCATCGACCTGCCCAGCGTGGGCGACTATGCCGTGGGCGCGGTCTTCCTGCCGCGTGATGCCGCCAAGGGCAGCGCCTGCCAGCAGGTTCTTAGTGAAGCCTGCGCCCACTATGGCCTGCGCGTCCTTGGCTGGCGCGATGTGCCCACTGACCGCAGCGTGCTGGGCAAGGCCGCCAAGGCCAATGAACCGACCATCCGCCAGGTCTTCGTGGCCCGCGGCCAGGTCGAGCCCAAAGATCTTGAGGTGAAGTTGTACCTGGCGCGCAAGCGCGCCGAGAACCGCATTGCCGAGCAGGAGCTGTCGCCCTGCCGCAGTTTCTATGTGTGCTCGCTGTCAGCGAAGACCCTGATCTATAAGGGCATGTTTGTCAGCGAAGCCCTGGATAGCTACTTCCCGGATCTGAAGGATCCGCGCATGGTCTCGGCGCTGGCCATCGTGCACTCGCGCTACTCGACCAATACCTTCCCGACCTGGGCGCTGGCCCACCCGTTCCGCCTGACGGCGCACAACGGCGAAATCAATACCCTGCGCGGCAACATCAACCGCATGAAGGCCCGCGAGGCGCTGTTCGCGCATCGCGGCCTAGGCGACGGCGTGGCCGATCTGGTGCCGGTGGTGATCGAAGGCGGCAGCGACACCGCCTGCTTTGACAATGCGCTGGAGCTGCTGCTGCGCACCGGGCGCAGCCTACCCCACGCGCTGGCGATGATGGTGCCCGAGGCCTGGGCCACCAAGACCCATCTGCCGCGGCACCTCAAAGGTTTCTACGAATACCACGCCACCATGATGGAACCCTGGGACGGCCCTGCCAACCTGGTGACCAGCGATGGCGACTTGGTGGTGGCCGCCCTGGACCGCAATGGTCTGCGCCCGGCCCGCTATGTCGTCACCACCGACGATGAAGTCATGTATGCCAGCGAGATGGGCGTGCTGGACTGGCCGGCCGAGAAGATCCGCCAAAAGGGCCGTCTGGCCCCGGGCAAGATGCTGGTGGTCGACACCGTCAAAGGCGTGCTGATCGAGGACAAGGCGATCAAGGACGAGCTGGCCAAGGCGCACGACTACGCCGACTGGATCGAAGAGCGTAAGATCACCCTGGATCAGCTGCCTGCGCCGGCCCACCCGCCCCACCCCCGCCACGATCAGTTGCGCGCCCAGCAGCAGGCTTTTGGCTATACCCTTGAAGACCTCAAGGTGGTGATGGCGCCGATGGCCATCGATGGCCAGGAACCGGTCGGCTCGATGGGCGACGACACCCCGCCGGCGATTCTGTCAAACCGCCCGAAGCCGCTCTACAACTACTTCAAGCAGTTGTTCGCCCAGGTCACCAATCCCCCCATCGATCCGCTCCGCGAAGAGCTGGTGATGAGCCTGACCCAATACGTGGGGCCGGCGCGCAACATCCTTGAGCCCGGTCCCGACCACTGTCGCATGCTTGAGCTGGATCATCCGATCCTGCGCGACGATCAACTTGAGCAGCTGCGCCAAGCGGACATTCCTGGCTTCAAGGGCACCACCCTCGAATGCCTGTTCCACACTGCTGAGGGCCCGGATGGGCTTGAACGCCGCATGGAAGAGCTGTTCGTCGAAGCCGAGCGCGCCGTCGACGCCGGCCACACCATCCTGGTGCTGTCCGACCGCGGCGTAAATGCCGGCCATGTGCCGATTCCGTCCCTGCTGGCGGTGTCCGCGATCCATCACCACCTGATCCGCAAAGGCAAGCGTAGTCAGTGCTCGCTGATCGTTGAATCCGGCGAACCCCGGGAAGTACATCACTTCGCTCTGCTGCTGGGCTACGGTGCCACCGCGGTGAATCCGTACTTGGCCATCGACTCGATCTATGATCTGGTCGACACCAGCGTGTTGCCACCCCTGGACGGCATCGCGCAGCAGGACGACGACCATGATGCCGGGTACACCTATGCGAAGAACTTCACCAAGGCGGTAAACAAGGGCTTGCTGAAGATCTTCAGCAAGATGGGCATCTCCACCCTGCAAAGCTACTGCTCGGCGCAGATCTTCGAGGCGCTCGGCCTGTCCACCGCTTTGGTCGACAAGTACTTCACCCGGACCCCCTCGCGCATCGGTGGGGCCGGCATCGCGGACCTGGCGCAAGAGGCGATTGAGAAGCATCGCGTCGCCTACGCCCCGCTCATCGACCGTAACCGCGACCTCGATCGCGGCGGCTACTACCACTGGCGTCGGGATGGCGAGTTCCACCTGATGAATCCAGAAGTCATTGCCAATCTGCAGCACGCCGTGCGGGCCAACGACAAGGCCGCCTACAGCCGCTTCGCCAAGCATGTTGACGACCAGTCGCGCAATCTCTGCACCCTGCGCGGACTGATGCGCATCAAGCCGACCACGGCCATTCCCCTGGATCAGGTCGAGCCGGTCGAGGCGATCTTCAAGCGCTTCTGCACCGGGGCGATGTCCCTGGGTTCGATCTCATCGGAAGCCCACGAGACCATGGCCATCGCCATGAACCGCCTCGGCGGACGCAGCAACACTGGCGAGGGTGGTGAGGACTTCCGCCGCTTCGAGCGCGAGAAGGACGGCGACTGGCGGCGCAGCGCGATCAAGCAGGTGGCCTCGGGCCGCTTTGGCGTGACACCGCACTACCTGGCCAACGCCGACGAGATCCAGATCAAGATCGCCCAGGGCGCCAAGCCCGGTGAAGGCGGCGCGCTGGCGGGCTTGAAGATCAGCGAATACATCGCCTGGCTACGCCACAGCGTGCCCGGCGTGTCGCTGATCAGCCCGCCGCCGCACCACGACATCTATTCGATCGAGGACCTGGCCCAGCTCATCTTCGACCTCAAGAATGCGAATCCTGAGGCCAAGATCAGCGTCAAGCTGGTGTCTGAGGTTGGTGTTGGCACCGTCGCTGCCGGGGTGGCCAAGGCCCACGCCGACCTGGTGACCATCGCTGGCGGCGAGGGCGGCACGGGCAATAGCCCGATCAGCTCGGTCAAGCACGCCGGCATCCCCTGGGAGCTGGGTCTGGCTGAAACCCACCAGACTCTGGTGGGCAATGACCTGCGTAGCCGTATCAAGATTCAGACCGATGGCATGCTGCGCACCGGGCGCGACGTGGTGATCGCAGCCATGCTGGGCGCCGAGGAATACGGCTTCGCCACGGTCGCCTTGGTGACCATGGGCTGCATCATGATGAGGAAGTGCCACATCAACACCTGCCCGGTGGGCGTCGCCACCCAGGACGAGGCGCTGCGCAAGCGTTTCAACGGCCAGCCCGAGCACGTCGTCAACTACTTCCGCTTCGTCGCCGAGGATGTGCGCGAGCACATGGCCCGTCTGGGCGTGCGCACGCTTGAAGAGCTGGTCGGTCGCAGCGACCTGCTGGAGATGAACGACGCCATCATGCACGGGAAGGCCAAGGGTCTCGACTACTCGAAGTTGCTCGCGGTGCCGACCAAGGGCACGGGCATCCAGACGCACTGCTGCATCGCGCAAGACCATGGCATCGACAAGGTTTTGGACCGCAGCCTGATCGAAAAGTGCGCGCCCGCCCTGGAACGGAAGGAGAAGGTCGCCTTCACCCAGGTGATCCGCAACAGTGACCGCACCTGCGGCACCATGTTGTCCGGCCGGATCGCCAAGCTGCATGGCCGTGACGGCCTGCCGCCGGGCACCATCGACATCACCTTCACCGGTGCGTCGGGCCAGAGTTTCGGGGCCTTCATGTCGCCGGGCATGCAGTTCCGCCTGATCGGCGAGGCTAACGATTATGTCGGCAAGGGCATGGCCGGCGGCCGCATCGTCATCCATCCCCCGGCTGGCTCGACCTTCGCCTGGAACGAGAACGCGATTGTCGGCAACACCCTGTTGTATGGCGCCACCGGCGGCGAGGCGTTCCTGGGCGGAACTGCCGGCGAACGCTTCGGCGTGCGCAACTCGGGCGTGAAGGCAGTCATCGAAGGCGTGGGCGACCACGGCTGCGAATACATGACCGGTGGTACGGTGGTGGTGCTGGGCCGCACCGGCCGCAACTTCGGTGCCGGCATGTCCGGCGGCCTGGCCTTCGTCTACGATCCGGAACGTCAGTTCCCAGCCCGGTGCAATCAGGGCATGGTCGATCTTGAGCAGGTCGTCGATGCCGACGACATCCAGATGCTGAAGGGACTGGTGACGCAGCACGCCGAGCTGACTGGCTCGCCCACCGCCAAAGCCCTCTTGGCCAAGTGGCCGGAAGCCCTGAAGCGCTTCGTGAAGGTCTTGCCCCGGGAATATCGCCGGGCCCTGCTGGAGCGTACCCAAAAGGGTAAGGCCCCAGAACTGTCCGGTTCGCGCGACGCCATCCGCAAATAATCCTGCCCAAACCACCTCTTAACGACCTTTAGCGACACGAAGGACCCTCCCATGGGCGACCCCAAAGGCTTTTTGAAGCACACCCGGCAGGCACCGAAGTACCTGCCCGCCGAACAGCGCCTCGTCAATCACGAGGAGCACATCGAGATCCTCACCGACGAGCAGGTGAAGTCCCAGGCCAGCCGCTGCATGGATTGCGGCGTGCCGTTCTGCATGTCGGGCTGCCCTCTCGGCAACCTGATCCCAGAGTGGAACGACCTGGTTTATCGGGGACGCTGGCAGGACGCTTTGCAGGCCCTGCACGCCACCAACAACTTCCCTGAATTCACCGGTCGGGTCTGCCCCGCACCCTGCGAGAATTCCTGCGTCCTGGGCATCACCGATCCGGCGGTGACGATCAAGCTGCACGAGGTCTCGATCGTCGACAAGGGTTTTGCCATGGGCTGGATCAAGCCCGAGAAGCCGGTCCAACGCAGCGGCAAGCGCGTGGCGGTGATCGGGTCGGGTCCGGCAGGCCTGGCCGCCGCCCAGCAGCTCAACCGCGCTGGCCACCTGGTCACGGTGTACGAGAAGGCCGACCGCGCCGGCGGGTTGCTGATGTACGGCATCCCCCACTACAAGCTGCGTAAGGAAAAGGTGCAGCGCCGGATCGACCTGCTCGCCGCCGAAGGTATCGAATTCGTTTTCAACTGCCAGGTGGGCGAGACGCTTACCTGGGAGGCTTTGAAGGGCAAACACGACGCCACCGTGATCTGTACCGGCGCCGAGGCCCCGCGCGACCTGACGGTCGAAGGCCGCGAGCTGGATGGCGTGCATCTGGCGATGGATTTCCTGCCGCAGTCGAATCGCCGCAACTGGGGCGATGCGGATCCCGCAGCCTTGCACCCGAAGAAGCAGCTCATCGACGCCAAGGGCAAGCGCGTCATCGTCATCGGTGGTGGCGACACCGGCAGCGACTGCATCGGTTCCAGCCTGCGCCAGGGCGCCACCAGCGTCATCAATTTTGAGCTGATGCCCGAATCGCCTGAGGCGCGCACCGGCGGCAATCCCTGGCCTCAGTGGGCACGCATTAAGCGCATCAGCTCGTCGGTGGACGAAATGACCACCCGGGGTGGCGAGGTGAATTTCAGCATCTCGACCAAGAAATTCACCGGCAAGAACGGCAAACTCACCGGTCTGACCACCGTCCAGCTCGACTGGTCGACGGGCAAGCCCGTCGAGGTCCCTGGCTCAACCCGGTCCTTCGAATGCGATCTGGTGCTGCTGGCCATGGGCTTCACCGGTCCGCGCAAGGCGGGACTGCTTGAGCAGGTCGGCTGCCAGCTTGATGAGCGCGGCAATATCAAAGCCGATCCGGCCACCCGCATGACCAGCAGCGATGGCGTCTTCGCCGCCGGTGATGCCCGCCGTGGGCAAAGCCTGGTGGTGTGGGCGATCAGCGAAGGTCGCGAGGTCGCCCGTTGCGTCGATGAGTACCTGTCCAAGCAGCCCAGTCTGCTCCCCAAGGTGCGCATCGAAGCCTTCGCGTATTGAGGCCTTGCATCACCCGACGGGCGGCACGCTTGCGTGTCGCCCGTCGAACGCACATGATGCGCGACCATGGACTCTTTGCCTGACCGCATCGGCAAGTATGTGATCCGCGACCTCCTGGGGGCTGGAGGGATGGGCCGGGTCTACCGGGCCTATGACCAAAATCTTGATCGCGAAGTCGCTATCAAGGTCATCCACCCGCACCGCCTCGGCTCTGACCGCGCCCTGGCCCGATTCGCCAACGAGGCCCGCGCCCTGGCCCGGCTATCGTCACCCCACGTCGTCCAGATCTTCGATTTCCAGCCCGCTGGCGATGAGCCTTGGCTGGTCATGGAACTGGTGAACGGGCGCAGTCTCTCGAAGCTGTTGCGTGACGGCGGACCGCAAAGCCTGCGCCGCATCATCGACTGCGCTTGGCAGACCTTGGCCGGCTTGGCGGCCGCCCATGCGGCCGGGATCATCCATCGAGACATCAAGCCAGGCAACGTGCTGCTCTCCCACGAAGGGGTGTACAAGCTTGCTGATTTTGGCCTGGTGCCTAGTCGCATTGCCGGCGGCGAGGACCTGACCACCTCTGGTGAAGTCGTTGGCACCCTGCGGTATCTCGCTCCTGAAGTCGCCGGTGGCGGCGACGCCTCCGCGTCCAGCGACTGCTACAGCCTGGCCCTCACGCTGTATGAATTGGCCGTCGGCCACCATCCCATCGACCCCGACGACAATCCGCTACGCCAGGCCCGGCGCATCATCGAGACCCCGATCCGTTCGATCACCTCGGCAATACCCCATATGCCGCCAGAATTGGGCGCCTGGTTCGCACGGATGTTGGCGCATGATCGGGACCAGCGCTTCGCCGATGCGGCTGCGGCCCTGGCCGCCTTGCGGGCCTGCGAACTGCCCGCCGGCACCGCCGACGGCCACGCCCCCACGGCCCGGCATGAGCGTGGATCGGTGGTGCACGAACCACTCAGTGCGACCGCCACCAACGCGCCGATCAGTGATTTCCTGATGCTGCCATCAGGTAGCGGCAGTCGGATCCAGACCACTGGAACCAGCCGACCCGCCAGCGAAACCGGAATGCGCCTGGGCATGCGGCCCCTGGCCATCGCCCGTCCGCGCATGGGCTTCCTGATCCGCTTGATCCTTGCCATTTGGCTATTGTCCAGCGCGGCCTCGCTGCTGGTGGGGTGGGTGGTTTCCCGCCGCGCCATCGACACCCAGTTCGCCCGCTTCCGCCAAGAGATGAGCACGGTGGCGGCCGGCGCCAGCCTGATGATTGATGGGGATGCCCACGGACGCCTCGCGGCCCTGGGCGCCCGTGCACCCGAGGATCCTGCTTTTGCGACCTTACTGGATGGCTTGAAACGCTATCGCAGCGTCCATCCGGAGGTCGCCTACATCTACACCATGGCCCGGCTGCCCGACACCGACACTCAGGGGGTGGTCGCCTTCGTTTGCGATGCCAGTGACGAGCTCGACCGCAACGCCAATGGCGTGATCGATCCTGACGAAGTCCGGGCCATGCCCGGGCAACGCTATGACATCAAAGAGGCGCCCAAATTGGCGGAAGGCTTCGATCATCCCACTGCCGACCTTGACTATGTCCAAGACCAATGGGGCCGCTGGCTGTCCGGCTATGCGCCCATCCGTGACCACGCAGGTAATGTGACTGGCTTGGTCGGTGTCGACTTGCCCGCCATACACATCGACCGGCTGCAGCGCGATTTCATCACCCACGGCGTCATCCTGCTGGTCAGTACCCTCGCCGCCTTCCTGGCGGCGGCCGCCCTGGTCGCCATGCGCATGCGGCGCCCGATCATGGCGCTACAGCGTGGGCTGCTGGAAGTCGCCCGTGGTAATCTCGATGCCACGGTCGAAGTGAAGTCTGCCGACGAGTTCCGCATGCTGGCGGATGCCTTCAATCACATGATTGCCCAACTGCGGGAGGCCACCCAGGTGCGCCTCTGCTTCGAGGATTTCATCGCCCGCGCCCTGGATGAACGCCTGCGTCAAGGCGCCGGCCGCTATGACGGTGCGCCTGGTGCCCGACTGTACTGCGAATTCCATGGCGGTGCCCCGGGCAGCGACACTTCAACGTTGTCGGGCATGTTGACCGTCGCCTTGCCAACCCTTTTCGAGGTCTGCCGCGCCTATGGCGGCCTGCCCGAGCGAGTCATCGCTCGGGGCGTGCTGGTCGCCTTCCCCCGCCGGCACGTCGATGATCATCCGCAAGAGCACGCTGTCCGCGCCGCGCTGGCCCTGCTGGCCCGGCTGGGCGGTGACGCCACCCACGCCAATCCCGTGGCCATCGGCATCGCTAATGAAGAAAATCTGGTCGCCTCCGAGCAGTTGGCGATCAGCTTGGGCAGCGCCAACCGCGACCTGGGCACGGATCTGCTGGTCGCTGCATCGGCATTCCTTGACATCCGCACCGGCTTTTACGCCGACCGCATCCTGACCAAGGATGAGCGCACCGGACGGACCACCATTGATGCGTTTGCGGTGAAAGGTGCCGTCTCGGTGTGAGGGTAGTTTTGAGTTTCGAGTCACGAGGGCGAGCGAGGGCGTTCTGCCTGGAGTAAAAACAAAATCTGCCCGACAGAAACCTGCCGAGCAGCTCGCAACTTGAAACTCGTAACTCGAAACTCAAAACTCAAAACTACTTCGCTGTCTCCTTCGAATCGATCCACTTCATCATCTTGCGCAGCTGGCGGCCGGTCACTTCGACGGGCAAGGCGTTCTCGCTCTTGCGCTTCTTGTTCATCCAGGGCTTGCCCGCGGCGCATTCCTTGCGGAATTCCTTGGCGAACTTGCCGGACTGGATGTCCTTTAAGGCCTTGGCCATCGCCTTGCGGGTCTGGTCGGTGATGATCTTGGGGCCGGTGAAGTAGTCACCAAACTCTGCGGTATTCGAGATCGAGTAGCGCATGTACGACAGGCCGCCCTGGTACATCAGGTCGACGATCAGCTTGACCTCGTGGAGACACTCAAAATAGGCCATCTCGGGCGGATAGCCGGCCTTGGTCAGGGTCTCGAAACCAGCCTTGATCAATTCGGAGAGGCCGCCGCAGAGCACGGTCTGCTCACCGAACAAGTCGGTCTCGGTCTCATCCTTGAAGGTGGTTTCGATGATGCCGGCCCGGGCACCGCCGATGCCGTTGCCATAGGCCAGGGCGCGCTTCAGGGCCTTTCCGGTGGCGTCCTGATGGACGGCGACCAGGCAGGGCACGCCGCCGCCTTTGACGAATTCGCTGCGCACCGTGTGGCCGGGGCCCTTGGGGGCGATCATGGTCACATCAATGTTCTTGGGCGGCTTGACAAAGCCGAAGTGCAGGTTGAAGCCGTGGGCGACCATCAGCATGGCACCGGGCTTCAAATTGGGCTCGATCTCCTTGCTGTAGACATCAGGCAGGAACTCGTCCGGGACCAAGCACATGATCACATCGGCCTGGGCCACCGCCTCGGCGGGTGGCACGACCTTGAAACCATGGCTGAGCGCCAGCTTGGCGTTGGCGCTGGTCTTGTTGTGGTTGCCCACGATGACCTTGATGCCGCTGTCACGTAGGTTCTGCGCGTGCGCGTGGCCCTGGCTGCCATAGCCGACGACGGCCACGGTGCTCTTCTTCAGGGGGTCGATCTTGGCGGTTTTCTCGTAGTGGACCTTGATGGCCATGGTGTTCTCGTCCGGATGTGCGCCGGTGCCGGTCGGACCGGACGGCGCCATGGGTGGCTGGGGAATGGAGGGGCGGACACTAGTGGTTCAGCCCGGCCGTGCCAGCGTCAACCCGGCCCGTCAGCGTTCCGGTTTCCACAGCGTCACGCGGTCGGCGCTGGCGTCCCGGTCGACGCCCACGACCGGGCCCCAGGGGTCGGTCTGCAGCAGACGATCTTCGCCGGGGCTCCAGCGGAAGAATCCATCCCGTCCAGCGCTCTCCATCTGCATCGCCTTGGCGCTGGCGATTGAGAACAACATCTCCCAGCCCCAGCCAGCCACTTAGGCGGCGCCGCGCAGGTGGTTGGGCTTCAAGTGGTCAATTCCCCCCGGTCCATGGCCAGCGTGGCCACGGCGGAATGGGACCCCTCCTCGCGCAAGAGCGCGCGCGGAATCCGCGAAAACCAGGCTCTACCGGGAATCCCGTGGGTATGATAGCCAGCCATCGTTGGCATCCTCTGAGGAATGACCGATCCCCAGATCTACACTGCCCTTCTGCGCCTTCATCATCCCTGGTACATCAGTCGCATTGATGTTGATGTTCCAAAGGAGGAAGCCCACGTCTTCATCACCCATCACCATGGCCAGTTGCCGTGCCCGACGTGCGGCACGATGTGCAACGTCCGCGATCATGGCGAGGGCGAACGGGTGTGGCGCCATCTGGACCTTTGGCAGGCCAAGATCTTTCTGCATGCCGCCATGCCGCGAACGGATTGCCCCGCGCATGGCGTGCTCACCGTGGAAGTACCGTGGGCCGAACCGCTGTCACGTTTCAGCATGGACTTCGAGGCGCGGGTGATCCTGGCGTTATTGGCGACGAAGACGGTCGCTGGGGCGCAGGCGATCATGAAGATCTCGTGGGATGAGACGCGGGGCATCATGGAGCGAGCGGTGGCTCGCGGCCTGATGCGTCGGACGGAAGTCGATCTGGTCCACGTTGCCGCTGACGAGAAGTCCTACCGCAAGGGTCGGCATTTCGTGACCCTGCTGATGGATCTGGATCGTGGATGCATCCACGGCACTGCCGCTGGTAACAGCAAGGCAAGCCTGGTATCGATCCTCAAAGGGCTGACTTCCCGGCAGATTCGCGGTGTCGTGGCGATCGCCATGGACATGCACGAACCTTATCGCGCCGCAGTCGATGCCGTCTTCCCGGTGCCCAGGCCGGCGGTCGTCCACGACCGTTTCCACATCGTCTCCCACATGAACGAGGCCCTCAACGATGTCCGCATCGAAGAAGCTCGTGAACTGGCGGCGCAAGGCCGGAGCGATCTGGTCGGCACGCGGCAGATGATTCTCTATGGCGAAGAGAACCTGCCCAAGAAGTACCAGAAGCGCTTCGCCAAGCTCAAGAAGAGCGAACTGCGCACCGCGACCGTTCGCGCCCAAAAGGAAGTCCTTCGTCATCTCTGGGACTGCTCCGGCGTGCGTGAGGCGCGGCGCTACTTCAAGGAATGGGCGACGTGGTGTCGTCGTACCGGAATCAAACGGGTGGCCAAGGTCGTCGACATGATCGAGCAACGGCTCGACGATGTCATCTCTTACTGCAAGCATCCCATCTCTACCGGACCGCTGGAGGGCATGAACAGCATCATCATGGCCGTTCGCAGGGCAGGCCGCGGCTATCGCCACGCCGAAACGTTTGGTATGGCGATCATGTTCTTCT
>JBBQTJ010000008.1:0-26611 GCA_038213315.1 Planctomycetota bacterium | reverse complement strand
CGACGACCTTGAAGCCGCGCTCGCGCCCGAGTCCTACGAGGATGCTGGCGAAGGCGGCGTCGTCCTCGACGACGAGGATCACGCGGTCGCCTGGCCCAATCAGGTCGCGATCATCGTCGACGAGTTTCGCCACCGGGCTTGGCCCGGCCAGCGTGCGCGCGGGCGCTGGTGCCAACGACGACGGTGATGCGTGAGACGACGAGGCGGGCGCGACCGGCGCCGAAGCGGCGGGCGCGGCGCTCGCCGGGCGGGTTGTCGTGGTGGTGCCGGGCTCCCCGAGCGAGCGGGGCACGGTCAGCGTGAAGGTACTGCCCTGGCCGGGCTCGCTCTGCAGCGTGACGTCGCCGCCGAGCAGGCGCGCGAGCTCCCGCGAGATCGACAAGCCGAGACCGGTGCCGCCGTATTTTCGGTGCGTGCTGCCGTCGGCCTGGCGGAAGGCCTCAAAGATGACCTCGTGGTGCTCGGGCGCGATGCCGACGCCGCTGTCGGTGACGCGGAAGCGCACGAGCGGAGCCCCGTCGGCCGACTTCAGCGCATCCACCGCGAGGCGCACCGTTCCGCTTTCGGTGAACTTCACGGCGTTCGACACGAGGTTTTTCAGCACCTGCTGCAGGCGCTGACCGTCGCTCACGATGCCGTCGTCGTTTTCATCCGCGAGCGCGGTTTCGAGGTGCAGCCCCTTCTGCGCCGCGAGCGGAGCGAACGTGCGCTGCAGTTGTCCGATCATCACGCGCAGCGAGAGCGTCTCTAGGTGCACCTCGACCTTGCCGGCTTCGATCTTCGAGAGGTCGAGGATGTCGTTGATGAGCGTGAGCAGATCGGTGCTCGCGCCGTAGATAGTCTCCGCAAACGTCACCTGCTCTGCGGTGAGGTTGCCGCCCGTGTTGTCCGCGAGCACCTTTGCGAGGATGAGCGCGCTGTTGAGCGGCGTGCGCAGCTCGTGGCTCATGTTCGCGAGGAACTCCGACTTCACTTGGTTTGCGCGCACGAGCTCGACCGAGTGCGTTGTCAATTCGAGCTGGGCGAGCTCAAGATGGTCCTTCTGCGCCTGCAATACGTCGGCCTGCGTCTCAAGCTGGGTGTTGGTTTCTTCAAGCTCCGCCTGCTGCGCCTCAAGCCGCACCGCACTCTCCTTGAGCGCGCGGCTCTGCTCCTCCAGCTCTTCGTTGGAGACGCGCAGCTCTTCTTGCTGGCGCTGGAGCTCCTCGGCTTGTCGCTGTGTTTCCTCAAGCAAGAGCGCGAGTTTTCTGCGGTATTGCGCAGTTCTCAGGGCAACGCCGATGGGCTCAGCGATCAGCCGCAGCAGCTCCAAGTCAGGCGGAGAGACGGCGCGGAAGAAGCCAAATTCCAGCACCGCATTGGCCACCCCATCGACGCTGGCCGGAGCGATCACGAGGTGCCGGGGCCGGCTGCCACCAAGGCCGGAGGTGACCGGAAAGTAATCCGCCGGCACATCGCTGATCGTCAGGACCGACTTCTCCTGCAGGGCTTGTCTCGTCAGACCGCCCACGGCATGAGGCTGATCGGGCCCGTCTGAAGCGCGCACGGGAATCGCATAGGCGCCCACGAGGCGGAGGTGGCCATCTTCTTCGGCACCATACATGGCCCCGACCTGGGCGTTGAGATAACGAGCGACAAATCTGACGATCTTTTCGCCCAGTTGCTCGACCTCCTGCTCACCTTGCAGCCGGACACTGAGCTCGTTCTGCCCCGTCCTCAGCCAGGCCTGCGTTTGCATCGCGCGAAAATCTTGCGCGGACGCGACGGCGGCGGCGACAATCAGGACGACCAAGAGCGCTGATCCCGCCCACGTGACGAACGTCGAGAAGGCGGCGGCTTGCTCCCATTCCCGCGTGCTGGCCTCGAGGGTCGCGCGCTCGGTGGCCTGCATCTCGCTGACCAATGCACGCAGACGTTCCATCATCACCTTGCCTCGTTCCGAACGAACCAGCGCGAGCGCGGCTTCAGACTGACCAGCCTGCTTCAGTTCGACGCCTTCCTTAAGGATTGCCATCCGGTCGGCGGCGAGGTGTTCGACGGCTTCAAGTCGCTTCAGGTGCGCTGGGTTGTCTGCCGCCAAACGCCGAATAATCGCGAGGTTGCCCGGCAGTTCGGCGAGCGCGGCCGTATACGGATCGAGATACGACTTGTCACCGATCAGCAGATAGCCGCGGTGACTCGATTCCGCGTCCGTGAGCGTGGAGATCGAGGCCTCGAGCGCTTTCGTCATTTCGAGCGCTTGCATCATCTGTCCTGCGCCCGCCGTTCGAGTTTGCAGGGTGCGATAGGAGATGACCGAGATGGCCAGGACGGCAATCAGGGCGACCAGGAATCCGAGCAGGGTCTTGCGTGGCAGTGCCGAACCCCAATGGCCACCGGGCGCGGTTGATGGGCGATCATCGCCGAAGCTCTGGTCGGGTGGGCTGGGCGGCGGGGTTTTGTCGTTCATGGATGCTTTGGTCATGATTTCTTCTCAGTGGCGCTTCAACAGTCGGTCGCCACTAGCCGGCGAATCATTGGGTTTGAGCCGGCTGAACCAGCTCGTTCATCGTGACGTCTTGGAGAGCGGTCAGGAAACAAGGATGGGTGATCTGCGCGCAGGCGAGAGCGCGACGGTGCCGCACGAGCGGTGGCGGAAGGCGGGATTCGCGGCGCGTAGCGAATCGTCTTCGCTGACCTGCCACATATCGGTTCCAGAACGGTCGTCGTGCAGCAGCGCGCTGCAGCGGTGTTTGTGGAAGAACTGCTTGAGCGCCAGGATCTGGCGGCGGCAGCGCAGCGAATCCTGTGAGAGGATGCACAGTTCAGCCAGCGAATCGAGCACCACGCGCGACGCATTCACCCCTTCGACCTCGTCAAGCAGCAGGTGCGTGGTGCCGCCCAGCACCTCGTCCAGGCCGTTGATGCCAGAAGAATGAAAGGAGGAAGGCGTCATGGGCGGAGTACCTTAGTGGCGTTGAGCCCTGCGGTATCGTTTATTATCACTGCATTTTGCAGTGCGCCTAGCTGTGAGCCTGCCCTGCTTTCATGGACCACCAAATAAGCTCGCACGAGCTGATAAGATCCATGCCCATGAGCATCAAAGACCACCCCGAACCCATCCAGTCCCGCCACCGGAAGGTCTACACCAATGAGTTCAAGGAGAGCGCCATGCGCCTAGCCGATGGAAAAGGTGCCCGCTAGGCAGGGGTCAATATCCGGGACTCTGCGGCGGCAATCCATACGTGGAGGCGCGAACTTCGTGCTGCCCGTCCCCAGGCCTTTCCTGGCCACGGCGTCCAGTCCGGCCTGGAGGCTGCGGTGGCTCGTCCTCGGCGAGAGCACGCTCATTTCTTGGAGGAGCGTGAAATCTAAAAAAAAGACGGAATTCTTCCTTAGGGAGTCACGGTGAGGTCTGGCTTCATTGCGGGTCACCCCGACATATTCAGACTGTGGGTGATGTGTTAACGCCGTTTCTTTATGCTTTTTCGCGAGGGCCAACGGCCCGACCCATGATAGCCTAGGGCAACGCCCTGGGACAATAGGACCAGGACTGTAGGGCTCTGAAGGGGCGGCTGAATCGCCGGATTGAGTCGCCCCTTCAGGGCTCTCCAGGAGAGCCGAATGATTTCCCTGGGTGTTGCCCTGGGCTGACTTGAATCGGGCCGTTGGCCCACACGAGCGCCTAAAGGAAACGGCGTTGGGTGATGTGTCGAGTGCTCTTCGTGTCAAAGAGCGGCTACCTGCGTTGGATTTCAGCCCCGGCTAGCCAGCGGCGGCGTGAGGATGATAGGCTGGGCGTGCGGGTGCGGGCCATCCATGCCCAGCACCGTCTCATCGCGACTGCGCGGGTTCAGATACATCGACAGCAACGGGGAATGGTCGATGCGCTGCTGGGCCAGAGGGCCGTCGATGCGCCTGCGAAGATTCCCAGGGGATGAACAGACTTGCCGCTGATTCGCCGAAATACTACAGCATATTGGACATGCCGTTGCGCTGAAGAATGCGGCATTTATCAGGGAATGGGGGTTTTGCTACGACCACACCCTTGGAACCAAAGACGATGCATTCTGGTGAGGGCGACAGTCGCCGTCGCCTCCGCCCGATGTTAACACCATGAGAATAGTTTGTGATTGCTATATCCTTATTACCTGTCCATGTCTCTTCCCATCTGGGCATTGATTCCCCCCACGCCGCCAGACATTCCTGCCCGTCCGGGGGGTTTTGCCATGATGCTCTTCGCCATCGCCTTGTTGCTGCTGGTCACCGCAGTGGTGCTGTTCACCGCCCCGGTACTGGTCGCTGGCAACCGCGCACTGGGATTGATGGGGGCGGTGGCAGCCACGCTGGCGGCGCTGGTAGCGATCGCCTTCTCGACCGCAATCTACGTCAACGATGACCAGGGCGGCATCGTCATCCGCAAGTTTGGTGCGGATCTGCCGCCCAACCGCGTGGTGGCTGAGGAAGGCCAAAAAGGACCGCAAGCGCGGATGCTTGGGCCCGGGTGGCACTTCGGCTACTGGCCCTGGCTTTACAATCTCAACCAGGTGGAGACGGTGGCGATCGAACAGGGCCACGTCGGTGTGGTCGTCGCACTGGACGGCAAACCGCCATCAGGAACCGATGTCTTCGCACCAAAATGGGAATCGAGTGAGGCGATGCTGGATGGAGAGGGCTTCCTCAAGAGCGACAAGGGGCATCGCGGGCCACAGTTGACGGTGGTGACGCCAGGCCGTTACCGTTTCAATCCGCGGCTCTTCACCGTCACCTCCAAGCTGGCGCTGACCATTGGCGTGGGCGAGGTCGCTGTGATCAAGGCCAACGCGGGCCCACGCTACGTGCCCAAACCCGGCGAGGAACTGACGGTGATCAATGGCACGGCGCTGGTTCCCAATGAATACCAGGGCATCTGGAAACAGCCGCTGCCGCCCGGTGCCTACAACCTGCATCCGGATGCCTACCAAGTGGTGAAGGTGCAGACCACCAACCGCATCTACACGTACCAAGATAAGAAGTGGGCGATCAGGGTGCGTTCGAAGGATGGCTTCACCTTCCCGGTCGACGTGCGCGTGTCAGTGTCGGTATCGGCGGAAGAGGCCCCCTATCTGGTCGCGCTACTCGCCAATCCCGACCTGATGACCAAGGACGAGCAGGAGGACGACACCCTGAGCGTGCTCGAAGCGAAGGTCATCCTGCCGCTGGTGCGCACCATCATCCGCAACGTCGCCGAGACCATGAACGCACTCCAGTTCGTCAGCAGCCGCACCCAGGTCGAAGCCACTGCCAGCCAGAGCATGCGCGATGAACTGAAGAAGTACCGTCTGGACAGCGAGGGCGTGTTCATCGGCAACATCGACCTGGATGAGACCGAAGCCGGCAAGCAATTGCTGCTGACCCAGACCGACCGCGAGGTCGCGGTCAATCAGCAGGCGACCTTCGCCGAGAAAAAGCGTGCCGAAGAAGCGCGCGCCACCTTCATCAAGGCCGAGGAAGAAGCCGCGCAGCAGCGCCAGCTCGCCCAGGCGACCTACAAGGTGCAGGTCGCCGAGCAGGAGGCCAAGGCGCGCGAGGCCGAGGCCAAGGGCGAGGCGAGCTACATCACCATCACCGCCGAGGCCAAGCAGAAGGCCTACACCGCGATGGCTGGTGCCATCGGGCCCGAAGGCGTGACCACGCTGGAGCTGATGAAGCTGATCAGCGAGGGTAAGGTCCAGATCACCCCGCACGTCATGGTCGGTTCCGGCGGTGGCACGATGGACGCGCTGGCGGGAACCATCCTGGGCGGACAGCTCAAACCGCAGGTGCAGATCCAACCGGCGACTCCGGGCAGCGCAGCGCCCGCACCACGCAAGTGACTTGGCGATGAGTGGTTGGCTGATGCCGTTCCTGCTCTTCCTCAGCGCGCTGGTCGCGGCGTTCTTCCTGGTCATGTGGGCCCGGCGGGTCGGTGGCAATCCGCAGCCATCGATCGACCGCGTGCTGTCAGCCAACGGCGCCGTGCGCTGCATCGAAGCCAGCCGCGTGCTGGACGGACTAGCCAAGCGTGGCGATCAGCGTGGCCTGACAACGGTGTGGGAAGCGATCGAACTGCCGCTGCTTAACGCGCTGCCCGATTGTCCGCCGGACTACAAGGTACAGTTGATCAATGTGCTTGATGTCGCGTCCAAAGCGGCATCCAATCGTGAACTGTCGAAGCGCATCATGACCATGCGCAACAGCCTCATCTCCTGAGAGCCTGTTAAGGAACCGCTCTGCCCCAACGTTGAGTTAGTGGCCGTAGCAAAACCACTATTCCCCGATAAATGCCGCATTCTTCGGCGCAACGGTTTGTCCAAGACGCCGTAATATTTTGGCGATTTCCCTCCCGCGCGGTTGCAGCCGCGCTCATGCCGCGTGGCTAGCCTGTAAGGGCCAGCGGCGCTGGTTGCATGCGCGTGTAAGCAGTGGGCGTTGCAAAACCCATCAGCGACTAAGTCTCGCCCGATTCCGGCATGGTTGCCGAGTCGTTTTCTCTCTCCTCGCGACGTCTGGGCCGCGTGTTAAAACGATCCAGGCGCTCATTTTTCCAAGGGGGGTGCTCAGTGTGAATCCCATCGCTGATTTTAGGTTCACCGTCTCATCGCGACCGCGCGGGTTCAGATACATCGACAGCAGCGGGGACTGGTCGATGCGCTGCTGGGCCAGAGGGCCGTCGATGCGCCTGCGAAGATTCCCAGGGGATGAACAGACTTGCCGCTGATGCGCCGAAATACTACAGCATATTGGACATGCCGTTGCGCTGAAGAATGCGGCATTTATCAGGGAATGGGGGTTTGCTATGGCCACTCATTACGCCGCGTCCAGGCCTGTCGTTAAACGCAGACCCCCGGCGTAGGTCGACGCCGGGGGTTGGTTCCTGCTGCGCGACCATCAGCGCGTTGGCTCAGTAGGTCGCCCGCAGATGCATTACCGCCAGGGCCTTGGCCAAGCCGGACGGGGTGCCGCCGATGCGGGGCACGAAGGTCAGGGTCTGGGGCTGACCCGGCAGCAAGGTGACGCTGTTGTCGTCGAACTCGCCAGGGATGCCGTCGGTGCTAGCGACCACGAAGAAGGCCGGCTGGTCGCTGGTCAGGGTCACGGCGTTGCCGGCCACGGTGCTGGTGATGGTGGCATCGGCCAAGGGGCAGCGCTTGTACTCGGTGAAGAAGTGGGTGTTGGCATGGCTGATCGCCACCCCGCCCACGGTGCCGCGCAGGGTGACCTGCAGGAAGCTCTCACGCCGCGCCTGATCGTCGGCGCAGAAGCGGGTCACCGGCCATTGGCCGATCCGCTGGGCACTGCCAGCCGCGAGATCGAGCGGGAAAGACTCGCTGCTGCGCTTGACCCCGTCGAAGGCCCAGATGGCGAGCTCGACCTCGACCGCACCGGCGGTGGCCAAATCGCTGACCGCCCAGGCCTCGATGAATTCCCCGAGTTCCGGACGAGCCTTGTCCTTGCGCTGCTGCACGCAGGCGATGACCGGTTGAAAGAAGCGGCGGGCGTGGTGGTGAAGCTGCTTCCACTTGCCGCCGTACTCGACGCTGGCCCAGCTGGCCACTGGCCAAATGTCATTGATTTGCCAGTAGAGCGTGCCCATGCACTGGGGCCGCAGGGTCCGCCAGAATTCCACCGCCGTCTTGATCGCCACTGCCTGCTGAACCTGCGAGAGGTACAGGGTGGCCGCGAAGCCCACCGGCATGCGGAAATAGCGCGAGAACATCTCGTTGATGCGACGATTGCCGCCGTCGTTGCGCTGGTGCCATTCCATGATCGGTGCGGTGATATTGCGCTCCTCCGGTGGGCAGTAGCCGCTCACCGATTCCAGACTGTTGAAGGATTGGTAGCCGAATTCCGAGCAGAAGCGCGGCTTCACCTCGTAATATGCGTCGAACGAACAGCCCTCGTGCCAGACCCGCCAATAGTGCATGTCACCGGCACCGTCGTTGTGGAAAGTATCGCTGAAGTCGCCGGGGCCGGCGCAGGGCGAGCTGGGCCAGTAGGTGCGAGTCGGATCGCAGGTTAGCGCCGTCTGCCCGCGAGCATCATCCAGGCGGACCCAGTCGATGAGGTAGCGATCGCGGTTCTTGCGCGATTCCTCGTACCAGGTGAGGGCACCGACATTCTCATTGTCGCCGCACCACAGGGCAATGCTGACGTGGTCGCGCAGGCGCTTGACCTGGTATTCGGTCTCGGCGCGAACCTCGCCAAGGAAGGCCTCGTCCGCCGGATACAGGGCGCACGAGAACATGAAGTCATGCCAGATCATGATGCCGTGCTGGTCGCACAGGCGGTAGAACGCATCCGCCTCGAACTGGCCACCGCCCCAGACGCGCAGCATGTTCATGTGCGCCGTCTTGGCGCTGGTGATCAGATTCTCGTAATGTCCTTCCTGGCGGCCGGGGAAGGCATCGGTGGGAATCCAGTTCGCACCTTTGCAGAAGATGTCCCGGCCATTCACCCGGATGGTCAGGGGCCGGCCGATGGCATCCTTGGCGTTGATGACTTCCAGGGTGCGCAGGCCGATCTGCTTGTGCACCGTCTCGTCGCCGGCGGTGACGATCAGTTCGTAAAGCGGCTGCTCGCCGTGGCCGTTGGGCCACCACAGTCGGGGCTGGTGAATGACCATACTGGCAGTCGCGGTGGTGGTGCCCGCGGCGAGCGTCACCGGGACCCGTATGATCTTGCCGTCGATGGTGACGCTGAAGGTGGTGCTGCCGGCGGCTAGCGCATGCAATTCGGCGGTGACCTTCAGCGTCACGCGGCCCACGGCGTGTTCCTGCACGGTGGTGACGTGCTCGATGCGGGCGCTGCGCACGGCGCGCAAGCTCAGGTCGCCGCTGACCCCGGCGCAGAAGATGGAAATGCCCCAATCCCAGCCGCCATGGCACATCGGCTTGCGGATGAGATTCCAATGTGGGATCTTCTGGCCAGCCGTGCTGAAGGGGATGGGATAGGCCAGCTTGGCGGCCCGCGCCTTGATCTCCTGCACGCTGGAGCGGAACCGCAGTTCGATGGTGTTGAGGCCGGCCTTCAGCAGCGGCTTGACCTCGACGCGATAGCGGCGGAAGCGGTTGCCGGTCTCGATCGCGACGACGCCATTGATGCTGACCGAACAGAAGGTGTCGAGGGTGTCGGCATTGAGGTAGACCGAAGGCGCCGCCAGCATCGCCGCATCGATCTGCACGGTGCGAGTCATGAGCCAATCGCGCTCGCCGACCCATTGGACCAGCTCTTCATTCAGACCGTAATAGGGGTCCGGGATGAGCTTGGCCAAGAAAAGCGCATGGTGCACATCGCCCGGCACGCTGACCGGACAGGCGTTGCCACCGCTGGCATCGCTCAACCGCCAAGTACCCGCAAGGTCAACCATATTGGCCTGGGAGGAAAACGTGGTGATGGGAATGGCGGCGGTGCTCATGCCCCAGGCTAACCAACGCAATCGTTGAGACATCCCCCCGGGTTGATCCAGGTGTGCACTCAATTGATCGCGCCCCCCTCCGTACCGACGCTATCGAACTGGTGCCGCCTTGGGCCACACCACGGTCACCAGCAGCGGCACCACCACCGCCAGGGCGAAACTGACCAGCATGGCGTTGACGTCGGCAGGCAGATGGAGCAGCGGACGCAGCTCAACCCAGGGGGTGACGAAATCGGGACGTGGGAAGGCCGGAATGGCGCACGCCATGCCCAGGGCGACGGCAGAAAATAAGCCAAACTGTGACAGGCGCACACCAAGAAGCCCAGCAAACAGCGGCACCACCGCCGTGGCGCAGAGCAGATCCGCGGCCAGGAAGACATAGGTTACACTGGGCTGCGCCGCCGCGATGGGCACGGCGATCAGGGCGGCAGCGATGGTCACCCCGCGGCCGATGGCCAAGCGCTGGCGTGGCGAGAGGCCTGGTCGGAAGCTGGCCACATCGGCGGCGACCAGGGCAGCGAGGCCGTTAGCGAGCGAGCCGAGGGTGCTCATCACCAGGATCAGGGCGAGGGCGAGGACGGCGAGGGCCACCCAGGCTGGCGTGGCCTGGGCGATGACCTGGAACAGGGCCGACGAAGCATTGGCCAGGTCGGCATTGCGCGCCGCGTACCATAAGCCGAACCACCCAGCCATCAGAATGACCGGGATGATGCCGAGCGCGGCCAACAAGAAGGCGCGGCGGCGGGTGGCGTCGTCGCGGCAGGCGATGACGCGCTGCCAGACGCTTTGGTCCAGCAGATTGGCGGCGATGATGCCCAGCATCAGCATCATGCCGGCCTCAATACCGGGCCGGCTGGCCAGGGTCATCAGGTCGGCGCGCGCGGCCAGGGGCTGTTGGGCTGCCTCCCAGCCGCCGAAAGCTCCGATGGTCCCGATGAAGGCGGCGATCAGTAGCGGCAGGATGAACCAGGCCTGCACACCGTCGGTGAAGATGGTTACGCGCAACCCGCCCCAGGCGGCGTACGACAGGGTCGCGGTGGCGACCAGCAGCGCGGTGGCCCAGGCCGGCACACCAGCGACGATGCCGAAAGCACCGCTGATCGCGGTCAGTTCAGCGACCACATAGCTGCCCATATAGGCCACAGTCAGGACCGAGACGAGCAGCTGCGCGGGCGCACCCCAACGGGCGCGCGCCATCATCCCAGGTCCAGCCGCCTCGGGATAGCGGCGAACCAGGGCCGGACCCAGCCAGGCCAGGATCACCAAGGGTGCTGCCATGCCGAGGGCATACCCAACCAAAGTCGCCACCCCGGTGTAACTGGTCATCTCGCCCGGGCTGAACAGCACCCAGGTGCCGGCCATCAGCGCGACCAGGCTGAGCGCCGACCACAGCGCTCCGGTGCTGCCACGGGCCTGGTTGAAGGCGGCCGCATCAGTGCTCTGACGGCGCGCATTGAGCGCACCCATCAGAGCGAAGCCACCGCACACGACGATGGCGATGATCATAGCGGGCAGGGCAAGGGGTGCGTCCATGGAGTCCTCCAAAAATGGCGAAGGACGCGGCCGGAGGACGCGCTGCACCATCCCTCCGCCGGCATGATCCGGATCAGGTGTTGGGGTCGCGCGGCATGGCCACGCCTCTCAGGCTCTCCTTTGTCACAAATAGGTTGCTCAGGGGACTGAGCCAACATCGTCCGAAAGCACGAATATGTTGGCCAGTTCAGCGCAGCGGCCCGAGCAACTTTTTTGTGAAAAACTGAAGAGAGTCTCCCCCTGGTGCGGCGCAGGTCGTATGGGCCTTGGCGGCCGACGCAATGAGGCCACCCTGCGGGCATGCAGCCACCCATCGCCTTGACCATCGCCGGTTCCGACCCGTCTGGCGGTGCCGGCCTGCAAGCCGACCTCAAGACCTTCCACCGTTTCGGCTGCTATGGCACCAGCGTGGTCACCTTGGTGACGGCGCAGAACACCCGCGGCGTGACCATGGTCGAGGCCCTGTCGACCGCCCTGGTGCTGGCCCAGCTGCACGCGGTCTTCGACGACCTGCCGCCGGTGGCACTAAAGACCGGAGCCATCGGCAGCGCCGCGCTGATCACAGCCGTAGCCGCTTTTTTGCGCGAGCGCCGCGCCCCACGCCTGGTCCTTGATCCGGTAATGATCTCGAAGCACGGCCATCGGCTGCTGCCGGACGACGCCGTCGCGGCCATGGTCGCGCAGTTGCTGCCCCTCGCGGCCGTGGTGACGCCGAACTGGCATGAGGCAGCGGCCCTGAGCGGACTGCCGGTACACGACCCGGCCAGCGCCCGCGCCGCCGCCCTGACCCTGCGCGCGCACGGTGCCAGCGCTGTGCTGATCAAAGGCGGAGCCGGCACAGACGGCCTCAGCGTCGACCTGCTGGTGGACAGCGAGGGCGAACTGGAACTGCCCGCGCTGCGCCTGGCGACCACGGCGACTCACGGCACCGGCTGCACCTTCGCCGCCGCCCTGACCGCGCACTTGGCTTTGGGCCATGCCCTGCGCCCGTCAGCCCTGCGCGCAAAAGCCTTCATCCACCACGCCATCGCCAGCGCCCCGGCGCTGGGCAGCGGGGTCGGGCCGGTCAATCATTGGGCCTGAGGCGGCTCTGCCGCCGCTGCGGGCTAGGCTCAGGGTGCGGAAGTGGGCGACCTCGGCAGCGCTGAACACGCCTCGCACCACGGTGTTGCCGTCGGTACAGAAGCGGGTGATGAGGGTAGGATCCAGAGCGAGGCAGGTGCATTGATGTCCTGATCCTGCCGTCTGGATCGACCCGATTGCCAGCAGAGCCAGGGGCATTTTCAGGATTCCGTTCCGCCCCTGGCCCGCCACCCTCGCGGTACATGCAGACCATCGTCCTGATCCGCCACGGCTACCTCCTCTCTTGGGATCAGCGCTTGAAAGTGCGGGGCACCGAACCGCACTTGCGGCTTGATGCCGCGCTGGCCGCCAGCGGGCAGACCCAGGCCCGGCATGCCGCCACGCGCGTGGCCGCTGACGGTGGGGCCACGGTGGTGCTGTCCTCACCCTTCCGCAGCTGTCTGGAAACCGCCGACCTCATCGCGGCGGCCTGTGCCACCACCGTCACGGCGGATTGGCGCCTCGGCGAGGTCTTGCTGTCGCAGGTGCTGGGCAGCCCCTTCAGCGCGACCAGCGCCATGGATCCGGCCTGGGCCGAGCGTCGCGTCGGGGCCGGCAAGCCGAGCCATCCGGAGTCTGATCGCACCATTCAACAGCGCTGCACCGCCGTGGTGGCCGACCTGAAGGCGCGCAAGCCGTTCGCCCAGCGCGTGGTGGTGGTCAGTCACGCGATCATCCTCAACGAACTGGCCAAGCTGATGACCGGACGGGCGGTGGCCTGTGACTGGCATCCCGCTGCGCTCACCACCCTGGTGCGTCGCCTGCCGGTGGATCGCACCTGGCGCATGACCGGAGCGCTGGCCGACATCGCGCACCTGGGCGCCGATGACCGCACCGAACCTGTGGAGCAGATCGAAGTCCGCTACCACCCCCAGGACAGCCGCTCCTGATCAGCCCTGCTGCGCGCGCCCGCGCAGCGGCGTGGTGAACTCCGCGCGCGGAAGACGCGGGTGAAGTAGCTGATGTTCTTGAGGCCCACGACGGAGGCGATGGCGCGCAGCCGCTCCTTGTTGCGCATGCATTTGCAGACCGCGCTGTTTTCGACCGCATCAGAGCGGCTGCGGGGCCAGTCGCTGGGCCACCTCGGTCAGCCCGACGCCCTGGTGCTGGGCCTGCTGCCGATAGTCGGCCAAGGTGACGGCTCCGCCGGTGATCAGCGGCCATGCTGGTGGGGCCTGCTGCCACGCGCCATTGGCCGTGCGCATGTGCTGGCGATCACTGGAAAAATCCCGCCGGTAATTCTGCGCCGGAATAATCTGGAAGCGTGGTTGGAACAGAGTCCGGACCCGGTCGTTGTTGGGGAAGGTTTCGTGCAGCCACAGAGGCAGTGGCAGCGGGCAGCCGTGACGGGAATCCAGATCCCAGAGCACCGTGTCGCCAGGACCACGTACCGCCAAGACCACATGGTAGTCCCACAGCATCGCCACGCCGGCTGCGGCGGCACGCTGCCCCCAGCAGGCCACCTGACCGCTCGCCCCGGTCACCAGTAGGACGACGCGCTCGCCTGGACCCACCTCATCTGACGCAGCCAGGTGCCAGATATTCTCTTCGCACCAGAATGGCTGATAGGGCCTGGGCGTGCTCATGCCCGCACGCCAAATGCTGCGCCGCGAGCGCGGCGCAGGTGTGATGGGGGATGTCTTCCACAGGTCTTGAAGCGCTTGTTGAAGTGCTGCGGATCCGGCAGCCCAACGCCTCGGCCGATCTCGACCAGGGGCAGATGCGTGGCCAGGATCAAGGCCCGAGCCTCGGCGATGCGGTCGGACAGATCGACGCTGGCCACGGTCAAGCCATAGCGCGCACAAAAGCCCACGGTCAGCCAATTGCGCGACACATGACCTCCTCCGATGCTGCGAACGGCTGGTTACTGTGCTTTCACTCATAGATTGACTAGGCGCGGCGCAACCCTGAGACCGCCGGCCATCGGCTCGCATGCCTTCCATCAGGCGTTCGAGCGGGCCAGTGGCCCGCAATCCCAAGAGGACGCACTCAACCCGCATGGGAAAGCTCAGTAAGCGGCATTGATCAGTTGGAGTTCGAAGTCTACTTGGCTGAGCTTACCGGTAGGGACCTGGCGTCGGGCGCAGTTATAAAACCGTTTGGCCACATTCTCAGGCTGCCAGCATCGGCCCGGGCGCAGTGGTGCCCCGGTCCCAGCACGCGGATAGGATGGCGGTGCTTACGAGATGAGCGCTTGCACTCGGCCGCCGAATCAAGCCGTCGTCATGATTGATGAGACTTGCGACTTCCGGCGCAGGGCTCCGTGGGGGCGGGATTTTCGCCAGAGCTGCGCCTCGAGGTCTACCGCTACGCTGCTAGAACCATGGGCGGAACTGATCACGAGCGGGGCGCGACAGTTGCAAAGCAATGATATTCAAGTCAGGCTAATGCCCACTTGTGCCGATGATACTCAAAACAACCATGCGCACCGCCATGCCCTTCACCGCGCCCTGCCTCCGGACCCAAGCCGGTCCTACCTGGAGGCACCATGCCTGACGACGCCCTGCAGCCCGGCACCCAGCTGGGTCACTACCGCATCGCCAAACTGCTGGGCCGCGGCGGCTTCGGCCTTACCTACCAGGCCTGGGACGTGCAGCTCCAGCGCATGGTGGCCATCAAAGAGTACTTCCTGCACGGCCAGGTGACGCGGGCCTTGGACGGGCTCACCATCGCCGGCAAAGTGGACGACGAGGGCTACCGGAAGCGCCTCAACCGCTTCCTGGACGAGGCCCGCACGCTCGCCCAGTTCCGCGACCCGCGCATCGTGCACGTCCACGGCTTCCACGAGGCCAACAACACCGCCTATATGGTGATGGACTACGTCGAGGGCATGACGCTACGCGATCACGTGCGCCAGTACGGCACCCTTAGCGTGGGCGAGGCGCGGGCCATCCTGATCGAGATCCTGAAGGCCCTGCGGGTCATTCACGCCCACAGCTACCTCCACCGTGACATTAAACCGGCCAACATCATGCGCCGGCCCGACGGCAGCATCCTGTTGCTCGACTTCGGCTCGGCCCGGCAAAACCTGGGCGACCAGGAGCGCAACTTCACGGTGCTGGTGACCGCAGGCTATGCGCCCATGGAACAATATACCGGCACCGATGCCCAGGGCCCGGCCACCGACCTGTACGCAGTCGGCGCCTGCATGCTGTACTGCCTGACCGGCACTGTTCCGACCGAGGCGATCCAGCGCACCATCTCGGACCAGTCCAACCAGACCGACGGCATCGACGGGTCGCTGAAGGTCATCGCCGCCCGGGACAGTGCCGGCGCGCAGCTGGCGCAGGTGCTGGCCTGGCTGATGCGGCCGCAGGCGGTGCAGCGGCCCCAGCACGCCGATGCGGTGCTGCAACGGCTTGAAGGTGTCCCCGGTTTCGCCGGCGGGATAGACGGAGACCGCACAATGGTCACCGGTATCCAGGCGCCGTCAGTCGACCTGACGCGCATGCGCTCCATCCCTTCTCACCTGGTCGAGGAGATCCGCAAGCAGCTTGAGGAGTCGATCGGCGAGCGGGCCACGCCGGTCTTGTTCAAGTCGATCAAGTCGGCGACCAACGCCCAGCAGTTGCTCGACAACCTTACTTCCCAGGCTGGCGACCAGCTGCGCGCCTCGCCGGCGCTGGAGAACATCACCTCGCTGCTCAACACCGCCGCCGCGCGCAAGGCCATCGAGGCGAGCGGCTCCTCTGCGGGGGCAGATGCCATTGCGCCGCGCGCCACCGCGCCGCGTGCCGCCACGAAGATCGCCGACGACGAGATTACCGAGAACATCTCCCGCGAACTGGCCAAGCACATCGGCCCGATCGCCCAGATGCTGGTCAAGCGGATGGTGAACAAGGCGAGCAGCATCAAGGATCTCATCGCCCAGCTCGAAAGCGAGATCCCCGACGACCATGACCGCGCCGCGTTCCGCAAGGAAATGCAGAAACTGAGCCTCATATGAATCTCCGCACCAAGTTCACGCTCATCCTCACCGCGACTTTCGTGGCGGCCCTGCTGGTCATGGGCACCATCTCGTACCAGATCATCTACAGCAACGCCCGGGCGGAGATCCGGGAGCGCGCCACGCTGATGCTCGAAGCGGCGATGTCGATGCGCACCTATACCATCAACAACGTCAAGCCGCTGGTCGCCCAGCTCGGTGCCGACGTGTTCCATCCCGAGACGGTGCCGGCCTTCGCCGCCATGCGCGCCTTCGACCTGCTGCGCGTGAAGCACTCCGACTACACCTACCGCGAGGCGGCCCTCAATCCGACCAACCCCGCCGACCGGGCGGTAGACTGGGAGAGCGACATCATCGGCTACTTCCGCAATAACGAAACCGCGAAGGAGGTCTCCGGCACGCGCACCACCCCGACCGGCGAAGTCATGTACATCGCCCGGCCGATCCAGATCACCAACGCGAGCTGCCTGGACTGCCACAGCACGCCGGACAAGGCGCCGGCGAGCGTGATCAAGATCTATGGCCCCAACAACGGCTTCGGCTGGAAGATGAACGAGATCGTCGGCGCCCAGATCGTCGCCGTGCCGGCCTCGGTGTCCCTGGAGCGCGCGCGCACCACCTTCTTGGTGTTCATGGGCTCGCTTACCGCCGCTGGCGTCCTGGCCCTGATCAGCCTCAACCTCGCCATGCGCGTGATGGTGGTGCGGCCGATCACCCGCCTGAGCCGCCTGTGCGACCAGGTGAGCAAGGGCGACTTCTCGGCGGGCGATCCCAAGATCGCCGGCAAGGATGAGATCGCCAGCCTGGCCGGCTCGTTCTCGCGCATGCGCATCAGTCTGCAGAAGGCGATGAAGATGCTCGGCGGCGGCTAACGGGTCACGGGCCGTCCCGCGGCCCGTGACGCTACGCTTCGATCTCGACCCGGCCCGCGGGTCGGGCGATGCAGGCCAAGACGTAGCCCTTGCTGCGCTCGCCTGCCTTCAGGATGCTATCGTCGTAGCCGTCGGCCAGCACCTCGCCGCTGCGCTTAACCAGTTTGCAGGCGCCGCATTTCCCAATGCGGCAGCCGAAGGGCAGCTTGATGCCCTTGCTCTCACCCGCTTCGAGCACGGTCTGGGCCGGCGGGCACACCAGCGAGACGCGGCTGCCGGTGAAGTGCAGGCTGCCCAGTGTCTCGGTTTTTATGGCGGTGCGGGTCGCGCTGCTGCCGTGGGGGCCGGGCGCGGCGGCGGTCATGGGCGCGGCAGCGGTCATGGGCGCGGCAGCGCGGGGCGAGGCGTCGACGCGCAGCAAAGCCTTCAGCCCAAACTCCGTCGGCGGGGACACGGCCGACTGGTTGTGTGTCGCCGCGGGCGTGGGGCGCCTGGGCGCGCCGAAGCTCTCCTCGTGGTAGTTCGCCATGGGGAAGCCGGCCTGGGCGAGCATCTCCTTGGTGCCGGCCATGAAGCCCTCTGGGCCGCAGCAGAACACCGTGCGGCGCTCGAAGTCCGGCACGGTCAGGCGCAACATGTCGAGAGAAATGCGCCCGCTCAGGCCGGTCCAGCGCGAGCCGGGCTCGGGCCGGGTGGTCGCCAGCACCACGCGCAGGCGCGGGTTATGGACGACGAGCAGCTCGAGGTCCTGGCGGCAGATCAAGTCGGCGCTGCTGCGTGCGCTGTGCACGAAGGCGACGTCGGCCTCGGCGGCGCTGTCGGCCAGCCAACGCGCCATCGACAACATGGGCGTAATGCCGCTGCCGGCGCTGATCAGCAGCAGCCGCGGGCTGGGATGGCGGGCACACGAAAAGTCGCCGAAGGGACCATTGATGCGCAGTTCATCGCCCACGGCCAAGTGTGCGTGCAGCCAGGAGCTGACCTTGCCCGCCGGCAGATCGTTGGCGGCAGCCACGCGTTTAACGGTGATCGAGAGCGTATATGGGCGGGTGGGCGTCGACGACAGGGTGTAGCTGCGGCTGGTCTTCACCCCGTCGATCAGGACCTCGATGGTAGCGAACTGGCCAGGCAGGTAGGTGAACTGGGTCGGATGGGCAGCCGCAAAGACGAAGGTCTTCACGTCCGGCGTCTCGTCGATGATGCGCACCACGCGCACGGCCAGCTCACCGCCCGTCCACTGGGCCGGCTCCTGATCGGCGAGGACGGCCAACGGCATGTAGGAATCCACCGGCGGAGCGGCCATGACGGTTAAGCCCAGGCCCTCGGGTTCTGCGGCCAGCGAGACCGCCGGCGCGAGCGCGATAGTGTACGGGCCGATGGCGATGAGATCCCCATCCGCCACCCGCGCCGGGGTGCTGGGCGGCAGCCGCACGCCGTTCAACAGGATGCCCGCAGTCGAGGCGCAGTCGGCGATGAAGACCCCGCCCGCAGTCAGGGTCAGGCGGGCGTGCAGCCGGCTGACCACCTGCTCGTCGAGGACGATGCGGTTACGGGGGGCGCGGCCAACGGCCACCCCGTCGCCAGTGAAGTCCCCCTGGGTCAGCGTCGCGACCCGATCGCCATGCAGGGGATGTGAGATGCGCAGAGTCAGCATGGGACCATGGTTTCCTGTTAGTCGTTAGCCGCAATTGCAGCGCTGGCAAGACGTCGACCAGTAAGCATGAGCAGAGCGGTGGCCACGCCGGGATGGCGGGCCAGCAGGCTGGCGACCCTGATCCCGGGGATGGCCAGCGTCGTGCAGGCGGTGACCGCGGTCACCGTGACCGCGGCCGATTGCTCGCTGATCAGGGCCAGTTCCCCGATGGTCTCGCCAACGGCGATCTCGCCCACCGTCCGGCCGCCACTGGTCGCCACTGCCGTGCCGCCGACCAGCACCAGCAGCGACCAGACCGGCGCGCCCTCCTCTATCAGCCGGGTGCCGGCCGACTCCAAGCGCAGGGCGGAGACCTCGGCCAGGTCCCACAGCACGGCCTGTGGCAGCGTGCCCAAGGCCGAAGCGCGCAGGGCGAGAAAAAGGTCTACCCGGTCGCTGGGCACGTAGTCGCGCGCACCTACGGCCAAGCTGGGGCCGTCGCTGCCGATGCGGATCACCGCATTGGCGCGCAACCGCACCCGCGCCCCGCGCACCAGACGGCCGTCGACCAGGGTGCCGTTGCCGCTGCCCAGATCGTGGAGCCAGGCGCCATCCGCATCCAGCCCGACCAGGCAGTGGTTGCGGCTGGCCTGGGGATGGGTGACCACCACGGTCGAGGCGGGATCGCGGCCGATGCGTGCGGTGGCTTCCCGGCACGGCACGTCCTCGCCCGCCAGGGCCAGGCGCAGGACCACCGCCGGGCTGGTCGGTTGGCGGGCGACAGCCGCGACGATCGGATCCGCGTCCCCGCCCAGGAGCGTGCGGACCTCGGCCACGGCCAGGGGCGCGATGCGGCCCGACGCGCCGGGTACCAGGTCGGGGTCGATGGCCGCGGCGGTGCGGGCCACGGCCAGGGCCTGGCCAGCGGCGCTGGTTCCGAGCGCGGCCTGCACCCCGTTGAACTGCGTGGCCAGGGCCCGGCCGCGCTCGTCCAGGTGGGCGCGCAGGAAGCCCTCGGCGCCCGCCGTGCCCAGGGCCGCCCGCGCGGCGCACAGCCGTTCAAGCTCGGCCAGCAGCGAGGAGCCGGCACGGCCGATCAGGCCATCGCCGTTGACCAAGGCAAAGACCACCTGCTCCTGCTCCTCGTCGGTGACGCTATAGGCGGCCCGCAGCTGGCTCAGCGATTCGCGACGGCGCTCGATCGCCTCATCCAGGGCTTCACCTTCGGACAGGCCGTCCAGGACCAGCCGCTCCACCGCCTGCCGGTAGCTATCCAGGCGCTTGATCGAGCCGGCGGTGGGTAGGGCTGCCACCAGCAGTTCGTGCTGGTCGTCGGGGATGTGCAGCTGGCTACGCAACCGCCCGAGCATGGCGTCGCCGTCCGCCGAGCCGAGCTGGCCAGCCGCGGCGGCGTCGGTGAGCACGCCCTGGTAGAGGCGCTGGCGCAGGCTTTGGTTGAGTCCGGGCAGCACCGCGGCCAACACCCCGACCTCGTCGGTGGAGAGCTGGTCCAAGGTCCGGCCATCGAGGTGCGGCGACAGGTCCAGCGGCAGCTCGGCCAGGCGGCGGCGGAACACCGAGGCCATGGCCTCGCGCTGCCACAGCCGGCGCGTGCGGCGCCACACGTTCCAGCTCCAGGTCGCGGCGGCGGCCGACGTCAGTGCCGCGACCGGCAGGCGCAGGCCCTGGGGCAGGGAGGGCAGCAGCGCGCCAGCGATAAGCAGACCGAAGGCCAGCACCGTCGCCAGGGTCATCAGGCGGTGGCGGGTAGCCTCGCCGGCGCGCAAAGCTCGCTCCAGCAGCGCACCCGCACCGATGGCAAGCAGGATCGCCGCCACCACCACCGGCCCCGCCCAGAAAATCGGCAGCGCGCCGCGCACATGGATCACGTAACCGGCCGCCAATCCCAAATAGCCATAGACCACCGCGCGGCGCTCAAACCCTTCGAGCTGCTCCCAATAACTTTTTTCGAGGTCGATGTCCGGGCAGGGCGCGTGGCAGGCCACGCAGGTCGGTTCGTCGCGGACGTTGCGGCACATGCTTTGGCTCAGGCCGGGCCCGCTGCCGCCCAGGGCCGCCGGCGTGGCCAGCAGTCCGCGCGGACCGCTGTAAACCATCTGCACCGGCGCCAGCGGGCAGGCAAAGTGGCACCAGGACTTGCCGCCCGCCAGGAAGCCGACCAGCAGGGCCGTGCCCAGGAGGGCGATGAGGAAGATGCCCAGGGCCTCGCTCGACTGGTTGAGGACGGTCAGGCGCAGGACCACGCAGGCAGTCAGCACGGTGAACTGCACCATCAGCGCATGCCGCGACAGCCACGAGCCGGCGGCCACCTTCGTCGTCCGGCCGATGCCGAGCAGGCGCGGCACCTGGTTCAGGGCCGACAGTGGGCAGATCCGCCGCCAAGTGTCGTGCCCAAGCACAAGCACGCACAGCAGGAAGGCGGGAATGGCCGCTGACCACCAGAGCGTGAGGAACGGCAACGTCGGCATGGTCAGCAGCCCGGCGATGAGTCCGCACCAGGCCAGTAGCAGCAGCCACCGAACGATCAACAGGCGTTTTTCAGTGATCCTGGCAAGCACAAGAACGGAAGGTTAGATGGGGTCGCAGACTCTGCAATCGTAGAGCATTATCATTAACCCGTTGGTCGCCAGTTCAGGCGCGACGCAAGGTTCCCATGCTGGCGAGCGGGCACTCCTAAGCCACCGCCCACGGATAAACCCGCACGCCAGGGAAGCGTTGCGGCAACAGGCCGGCGATGCGCTGGGCCGACTCGGCGTCTTTGGCCAGCACGCCCAGGAAGCCGCCGCCGCCCGCGCCGGCCAGCTTGCCACCGACGGCAAGGTCCTCGACGGCCCGAAACATGGCATCCACCGCCGGATTCGAGCAGTGGGGATCAAGCTGCTGATGAGCGTGCCAGACCTCTTTGAGGATGCCGCCGAGGGAGTCCAGATTGCCCAGGCTGAGGGCTTGCTGGGCATCCCCAGCCAGGCCAGCGAGGTTGCGCAGGGCGGCCAGCACCCGGCCGTCGCGGCGCAGATAGCCGCGCACCACCATCTGAAGCACGTTCTTGGCCAGGCGCTCTTGGCCGGTGAACACCAGCACCAGGCGCTGCTCTAGGGCAAGGCGCGCCGCAGCCGGCACAGTGATGGGCTCGACGCGCACCGTCAGCGGGCGGGACGGGACACTGCTGATCGCCTTGATGCCGGGCCACAACGCGCCGACCTGATCCTGCCAGCCGCCACCGGTGGTCATGCGCTGTTCGAGCACCAACACCAGATCGCTGACCGTGCGTGGATCGTCGGGGCGGCCGGCCAGACGCTGCAAGGCGGCCACCAAGGCCGCGGCCAGGATCGAACTGCCACCCAGACCGCTGCCCCGCGGCACGTGCGACCAGGTGCGTACGCGACAGCCCTGGGTGATGCCCTGGCCGTCGCCGTAGCCGCACACCGCCAGGGCGGTGACCAGCAGCACATGGGTATCGGCCAGGGTGATGTTGGCGAGTTCCTGCGCATCGCTGATGGTACGACTGGGGCCGCCTTCGATGAGCAGTTCGAAGCGCGGTTCGGCCAGGGCCTGCACCTCGGCACCCACCGGCAATTGGCCGCCCAGGGACATGGCTAGGTTCACCACCCGCGCTGGCCGCTCCAGGCAATACGGTGGCGTGTCGGTCCAGCCACCGGCCAGGTCGAAACGCACCGGCAGCTCGCGCGTCGCCCGGCTGCCAGGGTCCACCCCGCTGACCGGTGCGACCGGCCGATCAGCAATGGCGGCGGTGACCGCGGCCTGCACGGCCCGCATGGCTTCGTCACTGGTGGCCTCGGCACGGGCCTGCTGCCCACCGGCCGCCAGCAGATCGGCGCGCACCTGCAGGCGGCGGCTGGCGGGTACGCCCTCACCGCTGCCGCCCGCGTCGGCCAAGGCCCCCAGGGCGTGACGCAGGTGCGGCAGGGTCAGCTGCGCCGCCATGGCCGACACGTCCCGATCCAGGGCGTGCTCCAGCACGTTCAGCGCACCACGCACGGCCAGGCGCCCGGTCAGCTCTTCGTGACGGGCGACCACGGCATCGGGATCGAGGCGACGGTGGATCTGGGCCAGACTGAGGCGTTCGCAGGCCCGCCAGGCAAGCGGGCCGGCAGCGGGGGCGGCGGCCAACAGCCAGGACATCAACCCCGCATCCGCCGGACGCGGCATGACCGGGAAAAGCTGGGCATCCCACAGGGTCTTGGCGGTGCCGGCCGGCCAGATCTCGTCCGCGGTGATGCCATGCCGATCAAGCCACGCCGGCATCGGTTCGCCCAGGAAGCTGGATTCCGGGAAGAGGTCCTTGGGATTATCGTCGACGCCGCAGCACACCGACACCACCTGATCGCCACCAGCCAGGGGCACCTGCCACAGGCAGGCGTGGTCCGGCACGCGCAGGGGCGCATCCGGCACGTCCACGCCCAGCACCACGGCGCGGGCGCCCACCGCCACGCGGCCACCCAGATGTGAACCATAGACCAGGCTACCCGCGCCCACCGCCGCGCCGCTGTCGAGCAGACTGGCGGCGATCACCGCACCATCGTCAACTGCGGGTCCGCATTCGCAGAGCACCCGGCGGGACATGCGGCCCTCCCAGTCATCCTGCAAATGCTCCAGCGCTTCGGCAGTGGTGCCCAGGTGCACGAAACGAAACTCGGCATCGCGGTGCTCGACCAGGGGAAAGCCCTGCAAGGCGCCGCGCAGTTCTGCGCCGAGGGGGCGTCCCTCAAGCCAGGCATGACGGCGCGGCACCAGGCCAGCGGCCATCTCTTCATAGAGGCTCATCTCTTTGCCGCTGGCGACCAGCTCGGCCACCGGATCGGCAGCGCGCGCCGCAAGGCGGAGCAGACCGCTGAAAGCGCCACCGAAGAACGCATAAACCCCGGTGTCCAACAACGCCGCACCGCCCACCAGCGCGCCCGAGGTCTGCAATTGAGCCGGGGTCGCCTTCTGCAGCAGATCCTGCACCAAGCCATCCGCGCCGGCATGGATCACCCCATGACGGCTGGCCAGATCCAACGGCGTGGGCGCGGTGACAACCAATCCCCCATCGACCGGCGGACGCATCCGCTCCGCGGCGAACAGCGGCAGTACATCGCCGGTCAGGGTCAGCAGCCCCCCCGCTGGCATGGCCTGGGCCGCGTGGGCAGCGATGGCGAGCAGGTGATCGAAGAGGGTCAGGGGCACTTCTGCCGGGGCCAGCAACGGAAAGGGCACGAAGAGCTTGCCGATGACATTGGCCCAGGGGAGCCGACGGCTGTCGCCACCAGCGTGGATCAGCAGCACCCGTTTGGCCGTCCAGTCACCGGGCACCGCGGCCTGCAAGGCGCGCAAGGCGCCCAGGGTTGCGCCGCCACTACCGATGCGTTTGCCCGCCGGATCCGGCACCACCAGGTCCAGGCAGGTGGCCGCCAGCAAGCCGCGGGCCCGGGCGCGGGTCAGTTGCAGCCGATAGAGCGCCGCCTGCTGGGGGCTGGCCGCCGTGACCAGGATGGCGTCCCAACCAGCGACCCGTTCGGGCACGGCAGCGGCAAGACGGACCAAGGCGTGACCAGCGGCAAGATGAGCAAGGGGCATGGGGAAGGCAACGTGGCGGGAACGGGTAAAAGTCTACGAAATGTTACCCTTCAAGCCGTTACGCATGGTCTGAAATATCGGCGCCTACCGTACAATCGCGTGGGCACGGTCCCTGGCCCGCAACTATCCCTGCCTGTCCGCATCAGCCCTTCAGAAATTCAACCCGTACTGCAACCGCAAGATATCCGCCCGACCCGATTCCGCTTCGGCTTGCCAGCGCGTGTAGGAGAGTTGCACCTTTTGGCTGTGCCCGGAAACGTACCAGGTGACGCCGGCGTCACCTTGCCAGCCGGAGGCGCCGTACGGGGCCCCGGGGCCGCCCGCATCGGTGTAGGCGGAAGCCTCGTCGGTGCCGGAATCGAGGTCGATCAGGTTGACGCGGATGGCCGGCTCGATCCACATTCCATCAAGAAATGGACGGCACCAACCGGCCTGGATGCCCAGAATCATGCCGTTTTTCTCGGCGGGACCGTCTTGCTGCCGCCAGGTGGCATCGCCCAGCACCGTCAGGCCATCCACATGGACCAGGGCCTCGCCGCCCAAGACCACGGTGTCGACGGCCCCGGCAGGATCTGCCTGCACCGACTGGTCGATGGCGGCTAAGCCCGCTAGGATCACGCCGCTGCCCAACTCGCCGAGATAGGACTCCTTCCACGGCATCGGCTTCGTACTCGAGGTCCACTCCAGGCGGGTGCCCAGGAAGACCGAGTCGCCTTCATAAGCATTCACCACCGGCCGATTGGCGCCGGTGTTGTTCTCCAGGTCGACCGACCAGGTCCAGCCGGGTCCAGTCCAGGCATAGCGCACGCCGACGCCTTGCTCGGGCAGGAACTGGGCACAGGGCCGGGGCGTCGGGAAGATCCGTACACGCACGCCAGTACCGGCGCGATTGACCACGCAGTCATCAAGGCCAAATGCTAAGGCATGCGCCTGATCGCCATCTTTCCAAGACCGCCCGACCCAGGCCTGCCAAAGTGCGACCGCGCGGTTCTGCCCGGTGCCACCGGCATCAACATCCACAGATTGGAAGCCAATCGCGAAACGCCAATCCCGACGTACCGAGCCCACCAGTCCCAAGCGGACCAGGGGCAGGGTCAGGTCCAGGTCGTCGCCCCGCCCCGCCCGCGCCCGCTCAACATCGAAATCATCGCCATCCGGCGCGGTGCCATTGGCCACCCCGGCGCGGATCTGCAGATCGGCCACCACGTCGACCGTGACTGTCTTGTCACTCAACGACAGCGCATACGCAGGTACGGTGACGGCCAACAAGACAACGATGGCTCCGGAACGCATGGGAACTCCGTGTTACGCTGTAGCAGGTTTTTATACCGGCTGCAATGGTCGCAGCAGTCCACCTTCGACAGGTACGATAGGCACCGCCCCAACAACCCTTGCGCACAGCGCCCCTTGGCCGCCGTCGCCGCCACCCATCATCCCCCGCCCATGGTCGACCCCCTCGCCGGCACCGGCACCTTTGAAATCGCTGGCCTGGCGGCCCTGCTGGCCGGCGGACACGTCAGTGCCGAGGGCGGCATCCCGGCCGAGCTGGTCCAACCCAGCAGCCTGGACCTGCGCCTGTCGGTCGAGGCCTGGCGCATGCCCGGCTCGATCCTGCCGGTGGCCGGTGAACGCGTCCGCACCCTGGTCGAAAACTTGGCGCTTGAGCGGGTCGACCTGTCACGGCCGGCCAGCCTGGGCCGAGGCCAGGTCTATCTGGTGCGCTTGATGGAATCCTGCGCCCTGCCCGCGGGCATCGAGGCCTACGCCAATGGGAAGAGCTCAACCGGGCGCGTCGATCTGGCCACCCGCGTGCTGGCCGACGGCAGCCCGCGCTATGACCGCATCCCGGCGGGCTATCACGGCGAACTGTGGTTAGAGCTGATCCCGCGCAGCTTCAACGTGGTTGCCCAGGCTGGGGTCAGCCTGAACCAGGCGATCTTCTTCCGCGACCGCTCGCTGCTGGATCAGCTGGCCCTGGCCCGGCGCCACGCCGCCACGCCGCTGATGTACGAGCCTGATGGCCGGCCCAGTCCCGCCGAGCGGATCTTCGATGGCCGCCTGGTCATGACCGCCGACCTGGATCGACCAGTGGTGGGCTACATCGCCAAACGCACTCACCAGCCCCTGGTGCTGACCGCCATCGGCAAGCACCGTCCAGCCGATTTCTTCGCGCCGATCCACCGCCCCGATTCAGGTCTGCTGTTTCTGGAACAGGACCATTTCTACATCCTGTGCACCCGCGAGCGCGTCGCCGTCCCTGCTGACCTGGCCTGCGAAATGGTGCCCTTCGATCCCACTGCCGGGGAATTCCGCGCCCATTACGCCGGTTTCTTCGACCCCGGCTGGGGCCTGGATACGGCCGGTCGCACGGTCGGCTCGATCGCCGTCCTGGAAGTCCGCCCCCATCAAGACGACCTCATCCTGCGCCACGGCCAACCCATCTGCGCCATGGCCTACGAACGTTTGGACCAACCTTGTTCCCGCCTCTACGG
>JBBQTJ010000007.1:0-27891 GCA_038213315.1 Planctomycetota bacterium | reverse complement strand
CCCTGCTTGTGCAGGACTTCGACCGCGCCGCTCTGGCTGTTACGGCGCAGCAGCATGTCGTTGCGGCCAGACAGGGCCGCGGCCTTGACGATGCCACCGTCCGGCAGGCGGATTTTGGTAGCGGCGGTCACGTACAGGCCGGCTTCGATGGTGCAGTCGTCGCCCAGGCTGATCCCCAGCCCGCTGTTGGCGCCCAGCAGGCAGCGCTCGCCGATGCGAACGACCTCTTTGCCGCCCCCCGACAAGGTGCCCATGATCGACGCTCCGCCGCCGATGTCCGATCCGTTGCCGACCACCACGCCGGCGCTGATGCGGCCCTCGACCATGCTCTTTCCAAGGGTGCCGGCATTGAAGTTGCAGAAGCCCTCGTGCATCACCGTGGTACCTTCGGCGAGGTGGGCGCCCAGGCGCACCCGGTCGGCATTGGCGATGCGCACCCCAGTGGGCAGCACGTAATCGGTCATACGCGGGAATTTGTCCACACCGATCACCGTGGCCATGCGGCCCTGGGCGCGCAGGCGCAAGCGGATCGCGTCAAAGGTCTCGGGATCGTAGGGCCCGCGCTCGGTCCAGACGGTGTTGTTCAGCAGCCCAAAGATCCCCTCCAGGCTTTGCCCATGGGGCTTCACCTTGCGCTGCGACAGCAGGTGCAGGCGCAGGTACACGTCGTGGGCGTCGTGCGGCTTGGCCGCCAGATCGGCGATGAAGGTCACCACCACCCGTCGCGGACTGCTCAAGACCCGGGGGGCGGAGCGCAGCAGCTCGGCCATGCTGCGCAGCACCTCGATATTGGCGTGGCGCTTGCCATCGCCCTCGAAGGGCGCGAAAGCGACCAGGGCGGCCTCGACCTGCTCCAACGACAGATCGAAGGTGCCCGCCCCGTGGGTCCACCCGCAGAGCTGGGCCAGGATCGCCGCCGACCCGACATTCTCCGCCAGGTTCACCACAGGATACCAGGTGTCGAGGATGCGCGCCGGCGACCCGATCAGACTGCAATGCTCTGGCACGGTGATGCCATAGGTGGCAATCCCCACGGCAAAGGCTGCGGGGCGCTGATACCCCGGCCGGGCTTCGATCTCGCGGACGGTGTGCTGGAAGGCGTCTATGGACATGGTCGGGGACGGTAACCAGCACGCCGAAGGTGTCGAGCGGGGGACGGGGCGGGGCGCGACAGCCGTTGCAAGGTCGGACGAGCGGACGGCCAAAGCCAGGATGATGATCGCTCTCGACCCAACACCCGCGCGATTCCGCGACAGCTTCATCTCGCCTCGACACGCGGACCAGACGTCGCGATGAGTGAGAACACGCCCCCCTCTACCCACGCCGGAATCGGGTGCGACTTAGTCGCTGAGGGGTTTTGCACCGCTCACTAACTTGGCTCCGCCTCGATGGCGATGCCCACCGTCGCCAGCAACCGCCGCTGAGTGGCCCACATCTCCGCCAGATCGGCCTCGGCCTCGTCATCATAGCCTTGCAGATGCAGGACACCGTGCAGGGCGTAGAGGATGATCTCATCGCCGGTGCTGCGGCCGCGGGCCAGACCTTCGCGGTGGGCGACGTCGACGCAGATGGCGAGGTCGCCCAGGCGGGTCAGGCTGGTCTCGGGGTTGATGCTGCCATCGGGGAAGGTCATGACGTCGGTGGGTTCGGCGTCGTCGAAATGCTGGGCGTGCAGGCGGGCCGATTCGGCATCATCGACCAGCAGCAGGGCCAGTTCGGCCGCCGCGATGCCGTCCTCGGCCAAGGCGGCGTCCAACACCGCTTGCAGGCGCGCATGGTCGATCTCCACCCGCTGGGCGGTGTGATTGACGATGCTGAGCCGGGCCCGGGTCACGCGAAGTCCCGGAAGACGTGGTTCGGATTGTTCTTCGCGCAGTAGCCCTTGTCCCATTCGCTGGGCAGCAGGACCACGGCCTGGTTGCGGGCATCGCGGCAGAGCAGCGTGCCTGGCGTGGGCTGGAAGGTTTCGGGGTCGCCTTCAAGCCAGGCGCTGCACGAATAGGACTGGGGCGTGAGGATGATCTCGACGCCGTACTCGTCCTTCAGGCGGTATTGCAGCACTTCGAATTGCAGACGGCCGACGGCGGCGATGAAGGGGTCGGCACCGGGATTGTCCCATTGGCGCAGCACCTGCACCGCGCCCTCGGCGGCGAGCTGGGCCATGCCCTTGTCGAAAGGCTTGCGCTTGGTCAGGTCCGCCGGCTGGGCCTTGGCGAACACTTCGGGCGGGAACTGGGGCAACGGCGCGTGCTCGAAACCGTCCTTGGCCGGGCCGCCCTGGCAGAGGATGGTGTCGCCGATGGCGAAGCCGGCATTGACCAGGCCGACCACGTCGCCGGGCCAGGCCACGTCCAGGGTGGTACGGTCGCGCGCGACCAGGGTCTGCGGCCGGGACAGGCGCAGTTCGCGCACGAAGGTCCCGCGGTGGTAATGCTTCACCGTCAGGTCGCGCTCGAACCGGCCGCTGACGATACGCACGAAGGCCAGACTGTCGCGATGCTTGGGATCCATGTTGGCCTGGATCTTGAAGACGTAGGCGCTGAAGGGGGTGGTCAGCGGGTCGACGGTGACCGCAGTACCATCCAGGCGCGCCGCCAGACGCGGGCCGGGCGGAGGGGCCAGGTCGACGAAGGCGTCATAGAAGGGCTCGATACCGAAGTTGGTCATCGCCGAACCGAAGAACACCGGGGTGACCTCATTACGGCGGAAGGCCTCGGCGCTGAAGGGATTGCCGGCGATTTGCAGCATCTCCAGCTCTTCTCGAAGGCGTCCGATGCGGTCGGGGCCAAGGAGTTCGGCGGCGGCGGCGCTGGCCAGGGGCATGCGCGTCATCTCGGCGCGCTGGGCGCCGGCGGCGGCAGTCTTGCGGAAGGCGATGAGGTCGCCGCTGGCGCGGTCGATGACGCCCTGGAAATCGCGCCCGGTGCCCACCGGCCAATTCATGGCGCAGGCCTGGATGCCCAGGGTGTTCTCGACCTCGGTGAGCAGGGCCAAGGGGTCCTGGCCGGGCAGGTCGCACTTATTGATGAAGGTCAGCACCGGCACGTTGCGCAGACGGCAGGCGGCAAAGAGTTTCCGCGTCTGGGTCTCGACGCCCTTAGCCGCGTCCAGGACCATGATCGCGGAATCGGCGGCGGTCAGGGTGCGGTAGGTATCAGCGCAAAAATCCTGGTGACCGGGCGTGTCGAGGACGTTGATGAGGTGCCCGCGGTACTCGAACTGCATGGCGCTGGCGGTGATCGAGATGCCCCGCTCCTGCTCCATGCCCATCCAGTCGCTGGTGGCCATTTTGCCGGTCTTGCGGTTCTTGACCATGCCGGCGGTGCGGATCATGCCGGCGTACAACAGCAGCTTTTCGGTCAGCGTGGTCTTGCCGGCGTCCGGATGGGCGATGATGGCGAAGGTCCGGCGACGTTCCGTCTCACGGGCGAGTTCGGCTGATTGGACGGGATCGGGCATAGGGACGGTCGCGGGGTCGCGGGGTCACGGGGTCGCGGGGTCGGGTTGACTGCGCACTCCGGGCCCCGTTCTTGAGCGGGCGGGGGGCTGGGATACCGTCATCCCTGCGCACGGGAAGCCCCGTGTGCCGCGTACTACTTCCCACCTCGCCGGACCCCGCGACCCCGCGACCCCGCGACCCCGCGACGGCAGTCACCCATGAACATCCTTTACGGCATCACCGGTGGCGTCGCCGCCTACAAGGCTCCCGAGGTGGTGCGGCGCCTGCGCGACCGTGGCCACGCGGTGCGCTGCGTCCTGACCGCCAATGGCGCGCATCTGGTGGCCAGTGAGGCCCTCATCGCGGTCAGCGGCCAGCCGGTGGCCAACGACTTGTGGGTGCGGGACGGCAGCATGCCGCACATCGATCTGGCCCGCTGGTGCGAGGCCTTGCTGGTCGCCCCCCTCTCGGCCAACAGCCTGGCGCGCTTCGCCCTGGGCTTGGCGGACGACCTGCTGTCGACCTTGTTCCTGGCCTTGGAACCGTCAAAACGCGTGGTTCTGGCCCCAGCCATGAACACAGTGATGTGGAACAAACCGATCGTGCAGCAGCATCTGGCGACTCTGCGCGCGCAGGGCGCAGTGCTGGTCGGTCCGGTGGCGGGCACCCTGGCCTGCGGCGAGACCGGCCTGGGCGCCATGGCGTCGCCGGATCAGATCGCCGATGCCATCTGACGCCGCGCGCGCCACCTGGCGCTCTCGGGCAGCCTTCTTCGCCAGCCTGCTGCCAGTGGCGCTGCCGGCGGCCCTGCTGCTGCTGGCCCATCGCCTGTGGATCCGCCGCAAGGGCATGACCGGCCTGGCCGCCAAGCTGAGCGGTCGCGGCCCACGCCGCACGCCGGGGCAGATCCTGGTGCACGGCGTCAGCCTGGGCGAGGTCAATCTCATGCGCCCGCTGGTGCCCGCTCTGGAAGCCGCTCTGGGCGCGCGCTGTCTACTGACCACCACCACCGAGACCGGTTGGGCGCGCCTGGCCGAGCTCTTCCCCGGCCATGATCGCGAGCTACTGCCCCTGGACCTGCCGTGGGCGGTGGAACGTTTTCTTTCTCGGACCCGACCCCGCGCCATCGTCTTGCTTGAGCTGGAGGTCTGGCCGCAGCTGCTCTACCGCGCCGCCGCCCGGGGCATCCCGGTATGGCTGCTCAATGCCCGGGTCAGCGAGCGCAGTTTCCGTGGCTATCGTCGGGGCGGCGCGTTGCTGGCGCCGTGCTTCCGCGGCCTCGACCTGGTGCTCGCCCAGAACGGCCTGTGGGGCGCACGCCTGCGGGCCCTGGGCGCGCCCCGGGTGCGCGTGTGCGGTAGCATGAAGGCGGACATGGTCGCGCCGGTCGCCGACGACGACCGACGCGCCCTGGCCACCGCCTATGGCCTAAGCGCTCACCAGCCGCTGCTGCTACTCGCTTCCACCAGTGCCGGCGAAGAGCGCACCATCCTTGCCGACCGCCTAGGCGCCTGGCTGGCCCGGGGCTGGCAGGTGGTGATCTGCCCGCGACACCCAGAACGCGGCGGTGAGCTGGCAGAGCTGATCAGCTCCCTGGGCGTCCCGGTGGCGCGCAGCAGCACCGCTGGCATCCGTCCCGCAAACGGCGTACTGCTCGTCGATCAGATCGGCAAACTTGGCGGACTGTATGCCCAGGCGGCCGCGACCGTCGGCATCGTCGTGGTGGGCGGCAGTCTGGGATCTGGCCGCGGCGGCCAGAATATGCTGGAGCCCGCAGCCGTTGCCGCCTGCACCGTGGTGGGCTGGGACACGCGCAATTTTCCCGACGCCATGGCCCTGCTGCGCACGGCCGGCGGCGTGGTCGAGGTCACCGCCGCAAGCCTGCATCAAGCCCTGGATGCCCTGGCCGAGGATCCGGCCCGGCGCGCTCGCCTGGGCCGGGCCGGCCACGCCGCCTGGGCCGCCGGCCGGGGCGCAGTGGCACGCGCGGTTGCGTTGTGCGCGACACGCATCTAATTCAGCCCCCAAGGACCAGCCATGACCACTGCCTCGACCACCGCCCTCCTGCGCCGCGCCCGGGCTGCCCTTGCTGCGGGCGAAACCCTCAACGTCTTCCTCGACCGGGAAGGCTTGGGCCATGCCCGCTGGTACCGGCTGTGCGCCGACGCGGGCGACAAGGTGCATTTCCCCCAGGGCGGCTCGGGGACCACCTTCGCGCGGACAGTGCTGATCGAGGTACGCAAGCGCGTGAAGGGGGGCGAAAGCGTCACCTCGGTGGCCACCGACCTCGGTCTCGACTACCCGGGCTTGTGCCGGAAGTTCCGGAAACTTGGCACCCCGCTGCTCTCCGCCGCCGAACGCACCAAGCGCATCGTCGCCGCCACCCGCAAGGTCGGCCAGTCGCGTCGGGGCAAGTCCAAGGGCCTGCCCGGCACCAGGATCATGGACCGGGTCGAAAGCCTGATCGAACGGGGCCTGGATGTGCCTGAGATCACGAAAAAACTCGGCATCAGGCCCAATCACGTCTACGCCATCAAGAGCCGCCTCAAGGACAAGTCCAGCCGGCAGCGGCGCGCCAAACTGCGCACCCTCTGGCAGCGCTACCTGCTGCTGAAACGCGACCGGCTGCCCAATGCCGAACTTGGCAAGCTGCTCGGCGTCTCCGCCACGCGGGTCGCTATGTTGCGCCGGGCCGAGACCATCCAGGCGACGAAGGTCGCGTCCAAGCCGAAGACCGCGTCCAAGCCGAAGGCCGCGTCCAAGCCGAAGGCCGCGTCCAAGCCGAAGGCGGCATCCAAGTCGAAGAACAACAAGAAGGCCTGAGCGCGGCAACCGCCACGTCCCGCCGCAGGCTCAACGCGGGCGCGGCGCTTTCGGCGCAGGAGCCAGGCCGGGGATCTGCCCGGCCTCGATGATCGACGACAGTTCGCTGACCGCGGCGCGCACGCCTGCGCTGTGATGGGCCCCGGGCACCAGTACCAAGCTGCCATGTTCGGCCACCTCGGCCACCTGCTTCTCAAGCATGCTGTTGGTCTCGCGCAGACGCGCGACCAGCAGACGGACCATGGCCACCAGCCACGGCTTGCACAGGCGGAACTCATCGTCGAAGAGCTTGCGCGGCATCACCAAGCAGGTGGTGGCTTCCAACGCTTCAGCGCTGGCGCTGCGGCGTTGACCATCGATCACCGCCATCTCACCGAACAGGCTGCCCGGCCCCAGGGTGCCTAGTTCGATCCGCGTCGTGCCCACCGAGGTGAAGACGTCCTTGAACACCTTCACTTTGCCGGACTTGATAATGAAGAGCCCAGTCGCCTCGGTACCCTGGGAAAACAACACATCGCCTGCGGCAAAACGCTGCTTATCGACTTTGTAGATGGAGCCCATGGGTACGCAGGCAGTCTACCCTGGAAATCCGCCCCCGTCGACCCGCGTCCAGGCTAATGGCCCTCGGTGAAGGGCCGGAACACTGGGGAAGCCCGCTGACGCGGGCTGCTTTTCCTGTGCCGAGTGCAACTCGGCGCTCCCAGGCGGCCATTTTCCAAGGGCCATTGGCCTCCAACCCCCTTCCCTGCCGGACGAGCCGCTTATGGTTCCGCCCTCACGACCCCGTAGCTCAGCTGGATAGAGCGTTGGTTTCCTAAACCGAAGGTCGCGTGTTCGAATCACGCCGGGGTCGCCACCAATGCTGCTTATATCTTCTCAGGGGGTCGCCCCTACGGCCTTGCGGCCTACCCCCGGCCGGAGCAGGCACTGACACTTAACCGCCCGTGCGCAGGGTCGGGGAAAAATCACTGGCCGGGGAATTTAGATCAATGAATGCCCGTATGAGATTGGTTGATTTGCCGCAATACCTCTTACGTTAGAGGTATTGTCATGATTCTAAAAACTTCTTCCAGTGCCGAATTGACGTTTCGCGCCCATGATCTGACGGTGGCCATCCGCCACAGCGGAAAAGCCAGCACGTTGGTCATCAAAGCCAACGACAAGCCCTGTATCGCCGCCATCAAGATCCGGGTGGTGCCAGTGGCGCAAGCCACGACGGCCTTGGCTGAACGCGGCGCTGTTCCCATCCTTCATTTCCCTGGGGATGCCCGGCACCCAGCCGGCAAGGAAGCTGGCGTTTCCTGGTACAACGATCGTGGCGAGGGGTGGCTGCGGATCATCAGTCAAGATCGCGCCCTGGTCCTCCTCGATCTGCAAGGGTGGCAGATTCCAGATGAGGCGCAGGTGGTGCCTGCACGTGGCAAGCGCGGACCGCCCAAGTCCATGGACCTGTGGTTGACCATTGCCACCTTGCTTGCCCCGGCTGCTTTTGATGGCGCCTACCTTGAACGGGCGACCGGCATCAACCGCTTCAATGTCTACGACTGGTTGACCCGTGCAGCAGCAGTTGGCCAGGTCCTGCGCATTCGTGGTGGTGCCGGACGCCGGGATGCCTTTCAGCTTCTTCCTGCGCAGGTACCGGTCGTGTGCGAGTACATCCGCACGGCCTGGCAGGAATGGCGTAGCGGAGCCTCGATCCCACGGCTCCGGCCGCAGGTGCAGTACTTCGTCGCACCTGGCGAATGGATGGACCTGGAACGCATTGCCCTGGCGGCAGGCCTGGAGCGGACCGATGTGATCCCTACCGGTGTCACCTGGCTGGAAGGGCATGATGGTGGCACTAAACGGCTGTCGCCGGAAGGCAATCTGCCCAGGTTGAGTTTCCTGTGTCGTCGGCGTGCCTGGGATGCCCTGGTGACGATGGCACATCTAGCCCCGCACCCGCGGCGGCAACGCCCCTACGACAGCGAGGCGGTCATTCTTGAGGATAATCATCCGCTGTGGGGGATCGCACGTCAGGGCCTCGAAAACCTCCAGCAGTTCGGCTGGCCGCCCGGCCTGCGGACGCTCGAAGCAATGAAGGAGCCTTTGCCCCGTATCCGTGACGTGGCGGAAAACGCTTGGCAGGAGTGGGTTCACCAACTGCATCAACGTCTGATGACTCGTCAAAGCTCTACGCCATGATCGATGAACGACTCGTTCGTGCGCTGGAAGGCATCATACGCGCTGGTGGCATCCTCCACCGCGTATGCCTGATCGGCGGCCAGGCTCTGCGGGATCTCTATCACGCGCTTCAGGCGCGGCTGGGAGACATACCAGGTGTCCGGACCTCGGAAGATCTTGACCTGCTGATCGCGGTCGGGGAAGACGCCGAGGCCGACCGGGCGCTGTATTCCCATTTACGCGACCATTGGGATGGTGATCCCAACCACGGGGCGACCTTTCGATGGAAGGAAGATCCCGAGGTTCAGCTCGACTTGGCAACCACCTATGATGCAGAGCAACCACCAGGAAAAGCGGCCCGCATCACCATTCGTGGCGCGAGCCGAATTCTTGCTTATCGCATGATCCCAGCGTGGCTGCACGCGATGAATCTGATTGAGCCGTGTCATGGAACGGCGCTGAGAAACATCGGGCTCGAACGTCTACGGCACACCGCGCTGCTGATCAGCAAGATCCTGGCTGTAGATACCTGCCTGCGCGAATTGGCCTCGGATAGGCCGGCGGCCTGGGCGCGACGGATCGACCGCGATCTGGCAGATGTGCTGTATTTGACCGACCGCAGCGTCCGCACCGGTCTCTGGTGTGCAGCGAGCACCGCCAAACGGCCGGAGTTGCGGGCGAAGCTGGAGCCAATCACGCAGCGCATCGCCACTGCGTCGGACAATCCAGCGGCATCGCTCGCAGCCGAAACCCGCGAGCGCCTGCGTACCCTGGTGGATGGCTTGCCATTCTGGCGTCCGTAGTCAGCGGCACCTGACGAACTGCGCCCCAACCCCAGCATAGAGCAGGCTTCCTAAACCGAAGGTCGCGTGTTCGAATCACGCCGGGGTCGCCAGAATCGTCAGCGCTGTCGCCGACCCGCCATCCGCGCGATGCAGCGTCGCCAGGCTGGATCCAAGTCGATGGCATGGAGGTGATCCAGGGGCACCAGACGGCGCTGGCGCTGGTGCTGTTCGGGCCAAGCGCGGGTGAGGCGCTGGACGTTCATGCAGTAGGCGATGACCGGGCGGGCCGTGCCGCGATGGCGATCCAGGCGGAAGCGGCTGGGCAGGCCTTGCACCTGGCCGATGACGCCGGCTTCTTCCCAGGCCTCGAGGATGGCGACCTGAGGACGAGTCAGGTCCGGTTCGCTGCGGCCCTTGGGCAGTAGCCATTCGCCATAGCGCCGGCCGGTGACCAGCACCACGTAGTCCCGGCCGCGGCGCCTGACGAAGGCGCAGGCCGCGATGCGTTCGCCGGTCATGCCGGTGCCGTGGCCGCCAGGGCGGCTTCGATCTCGGTGGCCAGGGCGCGATAGGCCATGGCGACGCGGCTGCGCGGGGCGGACAGCATGACGCTGGTACGTGCGGAGGCGGCCGACTCGACCGCTTCGGCAAAGGGCACCACGGTGGCGAAGGTGCTGGGCCAGGTCCGGCGCAGTTCGGTGCTGACCGGGTGCGCGCCGCGCGCCATGACCACCACCGGGCGGAGGCGCTCGGCGCGATGCCCGGCGAGCTGGGCCAGGGCCGGCAGGGTGCGCAGGGCCAACTGGCTCGGCGGCACCGGCACCACCACCAGGTCGGCGGCGCGCATGAGGTTTTCCACCAGCAAGCCGCTGCCCGGTGGGCAATCCAGAACCACGCGGTCCCAACCAGCCAGGCCATCAAGCTGCGCATCCAGGCGCCAACGCGGATGGGCCAAGCCCTCAAGCACCACCTCGGTGCGGCGCAGCGACGTGGCGGCGGGCAGCACGTCCAGGCCCGGCACATCGGCGGCGCGCACCAGATCCTCCCACTCGGCGCCGCCATCCCAGAAGCGCTTCGCCTTCACCGGGGCGGCGGGCCGCACCCGCAGCAGATGTCCGGCGGCGCCCTGGGGATCAAGGTCGATCAACAAGGTGCGCTGGCCAAGTGCGGCCAGGCGCACGGCCAAGGCGACGGCGGTGGTGGTCTTGCCGACGCCACCTTTGGGACTGAGCAGGGCGAGGGTACGCATCACGCCTCCGTGGCCGGGCGGAAGAGCCGGCGATAACGGGTCCGCGTTGCCGAGGCCGACAGGTCCGCCAGCCCGTTCAGCAACGGCTGCGTCAGGCCAGCACGGGTGCGGTCAAGCGCCCCCACCATGGCACCCATGGCCAGCAGCACCGCCGGCGGCGTGCCCCGGGCCGAGACGCGCTGGAGCAGGCCGGCGCTTTGCACCGCCACATCGTTGTAGGTCCCCAGCACCGCTTGCACCGCCTTCAGGCGATCGCGCAGCTCCTGATGATCGTCAGGGGCGGTGAGCTCGCCGCAGGCATCCAACAGGTAGCGCAGTTTCTTGCAGCGGATGCGCACCGCATGCACCTCTGCAGAAGCAGTGGCGGCATGGACCAGGGCCGCGTCCCGGGCAGCTTGGCGGAAGGTCTTCCAGGTGCGCAAGGCCGCCAGGGTGGCGAGGGGCACGGTTGCGTCGGGACCGGTGGGCGCCGCCGCCAGCAACTTCGCCAAGGCGGCCCGCTCACGGCGGTGGACGGCAGAGCCCAGGCGCGCGGCCAGCCGTCGCTGCGCCGCGGGGCGCTCGACGGCCAGGGCGGCGAAGAAGATGTCGAGGCCGGGACGCAGACTGGCCGGCACCAGCGCGGCATGCTCGGCCTTGGCAAGGAGCCAGACATCCAGATCGCGCACCGCGTTCGAGGCCCGGGACCAGTCGCCCAGGATGGTGCGGATGCGCTCGCCGACCGCGGGGGTGAAGACGGTCTTGAACTGCGCGGTCAAGGCGCGCATTTTGCGCAGGGTGACGCGAAGATCGTGCAAGAATTCGGTGTCGATGTCGTCCTTCACGCCCGCTTCCAGGGGCGGCAGGCGCTGCACGGCTTCGCTGAGCCAGGCGCACAGGGCCGCACCGGCCGGTTGGGTGCCGTCGGTGAAGCCGGCCAGGCCGTCCTCCACGGCGTCATCCGCCACGCTGCGCCGCAGTGCGGTCAGCGGCTCGACGTCGCTGACGCGCCAGCCCCGGGCGACCAGTTCCGCCACCAACGTGCGGTGCTCGTGGCGATACCCGCGCAACGCCGCCACCACCACCCACAGCAGTGGCGCGGTGCCCGTCGGCGTCGCGAGCCACGCGGCCAACCGGGCGACCGTCTTGCCATGATCGTCTTGGCGGCTGGCGATGACGCCCTGCATGGGCACGGCGGCCAAGGGCAGCAGCGCACGGATGTCCACCACCGGGGCGAGGCGCTTGCGCACCGGGCCAGCGGGCCACTCCGCCAGCAGTCGGGGCAGGCTGCGCGCCGTCCAGGGCTGCACCGCCAGCGCTTCGGCGGGGCGGCCGGCAGCCAGAACCGCCAGCTCGCCGGGGCGGCGCACCAGCAGTTGTCCCGCCTGGATCAATCGATGGTCCGGCGTGTCCAGCAAGGTCCACACGCCGGCCCGGGTAGGCGCGACCTTCATGGCCAGCGCGGTCATCAGGCGGGTGATGGCTGAGCGGTCGACGGCAAGATCAGGCGGAGGAAGCAGGACGGTGCACATGGGAGAATAGCATCATGACACGGAGGCATGTATGCAAGCCGAGGGATTCTTCACATATGCGATATTATCGGCCGATTCCTAATACCGTAGCACCGCCGTCACCGGCAGCCCGAGAGCGGTCGCCCCGTTGAGGAACGCGAGCTCGATCACGAAGGCGCAGCCGACTACCGTCGCCCCCAAACCGCGGGCAAGGATCAGCGCCGCCCCGGCCGTGCCGCCCGTCGCCAGCACATCATCGACGATCAGCACGCGATCGTCCGGCGAAAGGGCATCGTCGTGGATTTCCACGGTGTCCTTGCCGTATTCCAGGCCGTACGACTGCTTGCGACTTTTCCAGGGCAGCTTGCCCGGTTTGCGCACCGGCACGAAGCCCGCGCCCAGGGCCAGAGCCACCCCAGGGGCGACAATGAAGCCACGACTCTCGATGCCGACCACCTTGGTGATGCCCTGGCCCACCCAGGGTCGCGCCAACTCAGCAATGACCTGTTCAAGCGCCGCATGCTGCCCCAGCAGCGGGGTGATGTCTTTGAACATGATACCCGGCTTGGGGAAGTCAGGCACGTCGCGGATAAGGGAACGGAGATCCATAGTTTTAACGGGTTATGGTTGATGGGTTATGGGGTATGGTGGGGCGCTTTGCGCCTGGGTTATGGTGGGGCGCTTTGCGCCAGGGCTATGGTGGGGCGCTTTGCGCCTGGGTTATGGTGGGGCGCTTTGCGCCAGGGCTATGGTGGATGGGGTATGGGCTATGGTGGGGCGCATTGCGTGAGCAGACGGGTCGCTGGATGGCAAGATCGGCTGTGCACCATACCCCATAACCCATCCACCATAACCCAGGCGCGCAGCGCCTAGCGCATTGGATCGTCAAAGCCGAGATCGATCACGCTTTTCTGGCCCAAAGCCTTATCAGGATGGCGTTTTTCGCTGCATCCAGCCAAAGCGACCAGGGCGAAAAGGCAGCAGAACAAGGTCAGGCGGCGGCGGTTCATGACAGAGATTCGTTCCGGCGGGTCAGGGCGTTGACCTGTTGTGCGATGATGACGGCGGCGGCAGCGATGTCATCCCCACGGGTGCCGTGGCCAAGGCTGAGGCGGATCATGCCCTGGGCCAGCCCGGGCGGCAGGCCCAGGGCTGCCGCCACGTGGCTGGGCCCGCCCCGGGCCGCCATGCAGGCAGCGCCCTTCGAAATGGCCAGACCGGCCAGATCGCAACGCTGCACCAAGGCTTCGCCGGTCAGGCCGGGGTGGACGACCGCCAAGGTGTTGGGCAGGTCGCCGGCCCCCAGCCGTACCAGGGCCGGCAGGGCGGTGCTCAGGCGCTGCCACAGCTCTTCGATAAGGGCCCGCTGACGCGGCACCTCGCTGGGCAAGGCGGCGACGGCGGCGGCCAGGGCCACGTGGGCGGCGCTTTGCAGGGCGGCATCCTCAGTACCGCTGCGTCGATCCTGCTGCTGGCGGCCACCGCCCAACAATGGCGTCAGCCGCACTCCCGGCCGCACCCACAGAAAGCCGATGCCTTTCGGCCCGCCCCATTTGTGCGCCGCCAGACTGACCAGATCCGCGCCCAAGGCGGGCAGGTCGAGGGGCAGCTTGCCGGCCAACTGGCAGGCATCGGCCAGGATCAACGCCGTTGGAGCGATGGCGCGCACCGCGTGCGTCAGCGCGGGCAGGTCCTGCACCGTGCCGATCTCGTTGTTGGCCACCTGCAGGCAGACCAACTCTGCTCCCATGGCTGCCGCCGCCACCGCCGCCGGCAGGGCCCGCCCCACGCCGTCGACCGGGATGGATACCACCGTGCCCACCGCCGCGGCATTGCGCAGCACGCTGCTGTGCTCGGTGGCCAGGGCAGCGATCACGCCGCCGGCAGGGACGCTGCTGCGGATGGCGGTGGCATTGGCTTCGGTACCGCCGCTGCACACCACCAGTTCGTGCGGCTTGGCCCCCAGCAGCGCGGCTAGGCCGGCGCGGGCGTGATCGCAAGCGGCGCGGGCATCCTGCCCCTCTTGATGTAGGCTGGCGGGATTGGCCCAGGCAGCATCCTGCGCCGCCAACCAGGCGGCCCGGGCCTCAGACCGCAAGGGCGCGGTGGCATTCCAATCCAAGTAGATGCGCATCTCAGAGCCCGGCGCGGCGCAGCAGCAACTCAACCAGCGCATCATCCGGCCCCAGCGGTGGCGCCACCGTCACCGTCACTCCGGGATGGCTGGCCACCGCTGCCTGGCAGAGTGCCGGGATGTCCTCCTGAGTGTGCCGGCCCGCACTCAGGAAATACGGCAGGGCCTGGATCGTGGTCGCGCCCCGGGCGATGAGGGCGGCGATTCCCTGGGCAATGGTCGGCTCGGCGCAGTCCAGGTGCGCGACCTCGATCAGCGCCTGCGGACGCAGCAACGCCAGCCGGGCGGCCACGGCCTCGATCTGGCGATTGGCCTCGGCGCGGCGCGAGCCGTGGTCGATGAGGAGGAGCGAGAGCATGGCGTCACAGTCGTCGCGGGGTCGCGGGGTCGCGGGGTCGCGGCGTCCTTTGGTCATGATACGGTGGAGGGTGCAGGCTGGACGGGAAGGGCGAACCTCGTGCATCGGGGCTGGACAGCCTTCGTCGGGCCGCATACCGGCCTTCCTCGCGAGGACCGCCGTGGCCGACCTGTCATCTTCCGACCCCGCGACCACGCGACCCCGCGACCCCGCGATCGCAATCCTCGCCTGGCTCGCCACCCGCGACCTCGCGGCCGTGCAGCGCGACCTGCCGGCGGCCGAGCCCATGCTGTTGGCTCATGCAGAGGTCTTGGCGGATGCGGCGGACAGCGATGACGAGACCGAGCGCAATGCCGGCCTGGCGGCTTTATTCGGCGGCCTGGTGGAACCGCTCAACGACAGCTTCACGCCGGCGGGTCGGCTGCTCTACCACCGCTTGTTCGGCCACGTGGTGTGGCGGGTGGCGGCCCGCACGCCGGCGCTGCGCGCGGGCTTGCGGGCCGCTGGCATCGATGATGAAGCCGCCCTGTTGGCGCGTCACGCGAGCCTGCGCCAGGGCGGCGCCGCCCTGCCCGCCACGGTGCGCACGGTGGCGGTGCTGTCGCGGGTGACCATCGGCGCGGATATTTTGCTGACCTCGGTGGTGCTGCAGCGGGTGCGGCAACGCTGGCCGACGGCCCAGGTGGTGCTGCTGGGCGATGGCAAACTCGCCGGCCTGTTCGGCGGCCTGCCCGGCGTGCGCGTGCTGCCCCTGGGCTATGCCCGGCGTGGCCCCCTGCGCGAGCGCCTAAGCAGCTGGCTGACCCTGCGGGATGCGCTGGCCACCTTCGGCCCCGATCTGGTGGTGGGCCCGGATTCGCGACTGGACCAGTTGGGCCTGCTGCCGGTGACCGCGACCGCAGCGCAGTATCTGCTGTGGGAAAACGTCCGCCCCGAAGGCACGCCTGCGCGCAGCCTGGCCGAGCAGTTGGACCAGTGGCTGGCGCAGACGTTGGCCTTGCCCGCGACGCCCGCGCGGCAACCACGCGTGGCCCTGGACGACGCGGCCACTGCCCAGGCCAGCATCGCCCGGACCGCTCTTGGCGGCGGTCGTCTGCTGGCGGTCAAACTGGATCACGGCGGCAATCCCGCCAAGGCCCTGCCGCGGGCTGGCGAAGTAGCGGTGCTGCGCGCCCTGCGGCAGCGCGGGTGGCGCATCCTCCTCGATCGGGGCTTTGGCGCCGCGGAACTGGCCAACAGCGACGCCTTGCTGGCCGAGCTGGGCTGGACCGTGGTGGATGTGGACGACAGCGGCAAGGCGCTGGGCCAGGATGCCCACACGCTGCCCGCCGGCAGCCTCGCCACTGCGGACGTGGTGCGCTTCCACGGCTCGATCGCCGGCTGGGCCGCATTTTTATCCTGCTGCCAACATGCCCTCAGCTACGACAGCGTCGGCCACCATCTTGCCGCAGCCCTGGGCGTACCGGTGACCGTCGCCTTCACCGGCTGGCACGACCCCGACTTCCCCATCGCCTGGCAGCCCCGTGGGCAGGCGCCGGCGACAGTGGTGTCGATCAGCTTGGACGCGAAGGAACAGCCCGCGACGTGGGCGCAAGTCGGCGCGGCCGTGCCGTAAGGAACAGCCGTCGCGGGGTCGCGGGAACAATTGCCCGAACCTTGCTTCGGGAGTCACGTTCGCATGGATACCCCATGCGCCCCATCTCCGCCCTCCCGTTGCTGCTTGCCGTTCTCTCTGTGCCGCTGACAGCCGTCGAACCACCAAGTGATCTGGATGCGCTTGAGGCGCTCGCCTATGGCGATCGCGCGGCCGGACTGGCCCGACTGCCACCGGGCAGCAGCGTTCAGCGCTATCTGAGCATCGTGCAGCAGCAGTTGGCCGGCGATCTGGCCGGAGCGGATGCGGCCATTGCCGCCTGGAGCCTAGATGAGCCGGACGAGGGATCGCTGACGGTGCTGCGCTATCGGCAGGCGGTGCTGTGGTTGGACCAGGATCCGACCAAGGGCTGCGCCGCTTTGCTGCGTCTGGCCCAGCCGACCCGACCCATCACCGACGCGCCGCAGCCGAAGAAAGATGCCGTAGTGGGCGAGCCTGCGCTGGTCCCCAGCCCCGCGACCCCGTCGCGTCCGAGCTGGGATTACTGGCAACAGCGGGCGCCAAGCGGCGAGCTGACCACGCGCACCCGGGCCTGGTGGCGACTCAATCTCGCGTCGACCACGGTCGCAGCCATGCGCCGATTGGGCCTGGAGCGTCTGGCCGCGGATGGGGCCCTGCCGGATGCGGAAGGATTGGTGGCGGCCATCGCGGCCGACCTGCGCGCTGGCAACGCTTTCGGTACGCTTGATCTGCATCGCCGACTGACGCCCAGCCAACTCACCGCGCTGCTTGCCGCAGTACCGGCAGTGGCCGAGACCGCGGCCTACGCCGAGCTGCGCATCCGCCAGGTGGCCGGCCTGCATGCCCGGTCGCAGTGGCGGACCGCGGCGGCGGCGCGCTCAACCTACCTGCGTGCGCTGGCCGACCTTGATGGCCCGGTGTTCGCTGCTCTGCACCAGCAAGTGCTCGGACTGCTGGTGATCGAAGCCCAATCGACAGGAACGGTGGACTTCGCCCTGCTGCAACGCTGGCAGGCAGCCCGTGCGACCGCGGCCGGCCAGCGCGCCCCCATCAGCCTGGACATCGCAACGCTGACCGGCCTGACTCCGCTCAGCGACGCCGCAGCCCGGGACCTGCTGACAGCAACCTTGGAGCCGCTGCTGGCGGCCAGCGCCACCACCGCGCCGGCGGATGGCCTGCTGCCGCCCGAGGAACTGCGTCGCGCCATGCTGGTGGCGCGCATCCGCCACGGCGTGGGCGATGCCGCCACCTGGTTCCGCCAATTGGATGATGTGACCCTGGCGCGGGAGCTGCACGAGACGGTGATCTGCGATCTCGCCCCAACCACCTCCCATGAGCAGCCAGTGGACGCACCGCTGCGCCTAGTGGTGCGGCTCAAGCATGTGGACGCCTGCCATGTCCGCATCTACCCCCTGGCGGCGGAAGACCTGCTGCGGCGGGGCACGCCGCTGGATACCAATCTGGATCTGAGCGGCCTGGTCCCTGCCGTCTCACGTGTTCTGACCCACAACCTGCCGCCGGAACGCGTGGCCAATGTGCCCCTCGAACTGCCCGAATGCCGCGGCCCGGGTACCTGGATTGTCGACCTCTTGGCGGGCGACCGGGCGGTGCGCACCCTGGTGCGCAAGGGCAGCCTGGGCGCCACCACCGAAGCCAACGTTGACGGTACGCTGCTGACCATCCGCGACGAGACCGGCGCCACCGTGCCCGCGGCGGACCTGTGGCTTGAGGGGCAGCACTTCAGCGCGGACGCGCAGGGCCGCTTGGTCCTGCCCTTCGTCGGCACGGCGGCGAGCCGAGCGGTGGTGTTGGCAGGCGCCGGCCGCACCGGCACACAGAGCGTGATGCTGCTGGCTGAAACCTGGACCCTGGGCGCCGACCTGCTGAACGCCCAGGAGCAATGGCCGGCCGGCCTGCCGTGCCGCACCAGCCTACGCGTGCGCTTGGCGATCAACGGCGTGCCGGTTCCCAACGCGCGGCTGGAGCAGCCCCGCCTGCGGGTGAACTGGCGCGGCACGAATCACCAGGCGCTGGGCGGCACCACCCTGCCCCTGACTCTGGTGGAGGGCCAGGATCCGGTGCTGACCGTGGTCCCACCCGCCGGCGCGATCGAGGCCGCCTGGACCATTGACGCCAGCGTGACAACCGCGCGTCAGGCGCCTGCGCCCCTGCAGGCCAGCGGGTCGTGGCATTTCAACCAGATCGCCACCAGCCTGGAGCGCACCAGCCTGTTGCTGGAGCGCACGGCTGACGGTTGGAACGTGGTGTGCCGCGGCCTGGCCGGCGAGCCGGTAGCGGACCTGGACGTGGAAGTCACCGCTCATCACGCCTGGGACTCCACCGGCTGGCGCCACGACCTGCGCAGTAATGCCCAGGGACGCATCCCGCTGGGCCCCCTCCCGGGTTTCACTCAGATTCAGGCCAGTGCCACCGTGCAGTCGCCACGGTGGCAGCTGGATCCGCTGGCCTTGGTACTACCGCGACGTCTCACCCTGGGTACGGCGGATGCCCTGGTCCTGCCCCTGCCGGCCGTGGCGGCGGTGGATGCGCCGTCCCTGTACCAAGTCTGGGATGGGGTCGTGCTGGCCGATGGCGCCGCGCACCTGCGCGTGGCCGATGGCGTGCTGCGGCTGGAGCATCTGCCAGCCGGCACCTGGGCCATGCACTGGCCAGGTCAGTCCGCCCCAGTCACCCTTGAGGTCCGCACCGGCACCTACCAGGACGCCTGGCTGGTGGATGGAGCGCAGGCCGCATGGCGTGGCCGAACCCTGCCGCTGGGCGTCAGCGCCACGGCCGCCGCCGACCAGGTGACCATCACCGTGCACCAGACTGCGCCCGGCACCCGCGTGCAGGTCCTGGGCCTGCGCTGGTGGCCGACCACCTGCGACACGCCGGACGATGTGGATGGCAGTCCTCAGTCGGATGAAATAACCTGGCAGCCGGCGGATCTGCTGGCCGTGGCTCATCGCAGTTGGGGCAGCGAAGAGCGCTATGTGCTGGAGCGCCGCCTGCATCCCGCGCTGCCCGGGGCCCTGTTGGAGCGTCCGGGGGTGATCCTGAATCCGTGGCGTGATGATGGGTTCATGGCTCTGGGAGCGGGCGGCGGCGGAGCCGGCATGTTCATGTCCCAATCTGGTGGCGGAAAAAATCGCGCCGTCGGGAAATACGGTGGCAGCAAGGGCAGCTCAAACACCTCCTTCTTGTACTGGGCCAATCATGATGCCGCCGCGGCTGCGCCGGTGCTGTTGGCCAATCTGCTGCCGGATGCCAATGGGCGCCTCACGGTGGCGCGCGCGCGCCTGGGTGATGCCCGGATGGTGCTGGTGCTGGCGCAGGATGACCTGCGCGCCGCGCAGACGCTGCTGCCCCTGACCGATGCCGGCGCGCCGCGCCTGCGCGAACGCCGCCAGCCCCTGCTGGCCCAGGTCGAACCCAGCGCCCGTCAGGCCCGCATCGTCGCCCTGCAGGCCGGTGAACACCTGGACCTGCCGGCGACGCCCAGCATCCGCACCGTGGGCACCACTGCCGAGCTCATCGACCTGCTGCGCGATGCCCGCAGCGCGCTCTGGCCCCGGGACTGGGACGTGATCGGCCACTGGCACGAATTGGACGAGGCCCGCCGGCGCGAAACCTATGGCCGCCTGGCCAGCCACGAATTCCATCTCTTTCTGCGCCGGGCCGATCCGGATTTCTTCGCCCACCGGGTCCGGCCCTATCTGGCCTCGGTGCTGCAACCGGACCTGATGGACGCTTGGCTGCAAGAGCGCGACCTGACGCCCTGGCTGGCCGCCGACCGGCACCAGAACCTCAATACCGCCGAGCGCGCCTTCCTGGCCCGGCGACTCTCGTCCGAAGAAGCCGCGCGCGAGCGGGCTGCCCTGCGCGCCCTGCGTGATGACCAGGACGAGGATCCCGCGGCGATCGATGGCTTCTTCCGTGCCGCCCTGACGGCGCCGCCTCAGACCGCCGTACGCTTGTCCCGTAGGCCCGAACCCATGCAGGACATGCAGGATGCGACTGCAGCCGCACCCCAGGTTACAGCGTTGGATCTGCCCATAGAGGAAGTCGAGCCCACCGTGCAGATGGAGGGCGACGGCAACCCAGACCAGAGCATCGCGCTGCCCCCTGAACCGCCGACCCGCCGCTTCTATCGCGCCCCCGGCGAGGCCCAGTGGCTAACCGAGTCCCGCTGGTGGCACGTTCCCCAGCGACAGCAGGGCCCCGCTCAGCTCGCGCCCCTGCGCCTGCTTGAAGCCGTCGCCGCCCACGACGGGGCTCGGCCCTTCCTGCCGGTAGCGGGCTGGTCCGAGTTGGATTCCACCACCGCGCTGTTGTTGGCGGTCGCCACCATCGATCTGCCCCTGTCGGCCACCGCTCCGGTGCTGTCATCCAGCGCCACCGGCACGCGCCTGACCGCCGCCGGTCCGTTGCTGGTGGTGGTGGACGATCAGATGCCCATGCCGGCCCGACCGGGCACCGTCGAACTGCGCCGCACCGTGCTGGACGCCGCCAAGTTGGCGCGCCAGCAGCGCAGCGAGATCACCGGCAGCCTGCTGCCCGGGGTGGCCTATGCGGTGGAGATCACCGCGATCAATCAGAGTGGCGCCCAGCGTGCGGTGCAGATCGCTGATGCCCTGCCCACCGGCGCCCTGCCCTTGGCCGGCGAGGAGGCCGCAGGCAGCCGCCACGTCGATCTAGCCCCCTGGTCGGCGGCCAGCGTGGTGCGGCATTTCTACCTGCCCGAGGTCCCCGCCACCAGCGTCTGGCAGCGCAGCGACGCCACCGGCGACGGTGCGTTGCTCGCCCGCCTTGAATCCGCCCCGCTGGTCAGCGCGCCACCGCCGGCCCTGCCGCCCGCCTGGTACGACAGCACCGACCCGCAGATACTGCTGACCGGCCTGCGCGATGAGCCCTACCTGGATGCCAGTGAACTCGACACGCTGGCCTGGGCCAACCAGGACCCGGCCTTTTATCGCCAGGCCCTGGCCCTGGCCCGCAGCCGGCGCATTACCGCCACGGACTTTTGGAGCTGGTCGCTGGACCATCGCGACCTGCCCGCGGTCGCCGAATGGCTGGCCATGGCCGACAGCGACCATGTCTGGCTTGGCCCCGTCCTGCGCACCGCCACCGTTACCTGGGATCCCATCGCGGATGGCAGCTGGCCCTTGGCCGATCTGGAACCGCTGATCAATCCCCGCCGCTATCGCCTGCCCGGCAGCCCACGGCTCAGCGATGGCGCGCTGCGCGACCGCTGGATCAGTTTCCTCTGGCGCCTCGCGCATCTGAACACCATCGACGAGCGTGATCGCCTGGTGCTGACCTGCTTGCTGCTGCTGCAAGACCGGGTCGAGGAAGCCGTCGCGGTCTTCGCACCGCTCACCCCGCCGAGCGGGCCTGGCCGCGTGCAATACGACTGGTGCCATGCGTATCTCGCGTGGATCACCGGCGATCTGGCCACCGCCCGCGCCCTCTGCCAGAACCGCGAGGCGCTGCCCAGCGACCGCTGGCGCGACCGCTTCGCCAGCTTGGCCAGCCAGCTCGACGAGGTGGAGGGTAAAGTCCCGTCGGCCGACACCGAGCAGGCTAAGCGCGAGGCCCAGGCCACCGCCGAACCCGAGTTGACCATGGCCGCCCAAGGTCATGGCCGCCTGCTGCTGACCGTCGCCAACCTGCCCCAGGTCGAATTGCGTCTGCACGGTCTGGACATCGAGCAGTTGTTCTCGGTCGCGCCCTTCGCCCTCAGCGATGATCCGCAGCGCTTCCTGCGCCAACGTCCGGCCCTGACCGTCACCGTGCCCATCCCCGGCGCCTCAGGCACCGCCGCCGTGCTCCTGCCACCGCCATGGGATACCCGCGCCACCGTGGTGGAGGCCGTGGGCGGCGGACGCAGCGCCGCGACCTTGGTTCTGGCCAGCGAACTGGAGGTGCGCATCGCCACCGGCACCGGCATACTGACCGTGCGCGACCAGGCCGGAAAACCCGTGCCCGCCGCCTATGTCAAAGTCTATCGGGATGCCCAGGGCACGCCGGTCTTCTTGAAGGATGGGACCACCGACCGACGCGGCATGTTCGACCTGGTCGCGATCAACGGCAACCGCCTGCCGCCGATGATCCGCCTCGCCGTCCTGGTCACCCACCCGACCCTCGGCAGCGTGGTCCGGGTGGTGGAACCGCCGCCGGAGTAACGGCGCGCTCGACTGCGTTTTATCGAATCAGAGCAGATCCCCCGCGCACCAGGCGATGAGTTCCTCGTGGCGGGGCTCGGTCAGGCGATGGTCGCCAGTGATCAGGTGCAGTTCGACCAGGGCATGGTCCCGGGCGAAATCGAGGCTGACCTGATGATCGACCGTCTGATCCTGGCGGCCGTGCACGATCACCATGCGGCAAGCGGGGGCGCCGGGCACGGCGGGCAGGCGCTCGCAGCTTTCTAAAAAGCCCAGGCCGAGGGGCAGTTCGCGGTCGCTGCCGTAATGTTGAAAGAGCCGCGTGCCGCTACGCCGCCAGGCGGCGATGTCGTCGGCGCCCAGACGCTCGCGCCAGTACGTGGGAAAGCCGAAGGCCGGGGCGATCAGCAGGCAGCCGCTCAACCGCGCGAGGGCGTGCCGGCTGGCGATCAGGGCGGCGGTGTAGCCCCCCAGACTGGAGCCGATCAGCACCACGCCGCGGCCATCATCGGGCAGCGCGGCAATCGCCGCCAAGGCCCGGGCGATGATCAGGTCCATGGTCAGGCCGGTGAAATCCCCCTGCTCAAGATCCGGAATACCGTAGCTGGCCACCCGCCCCGTCAGCCGCGCACCCAAGGCCCGACCCTTGGCGGTGAAGGGCCCCGAGGCGAAACCGTGCAGGTAGAGAGTATGGGGCGCAGCCATCAGCGCGTCTGCGCCGCGGCCATCGCTGCGGCGGTGATGCTCCAATGGCTGGCCTGCCAGCGCACCGCGCCGCCACCGACCAGAAAGAGCTGCGGACTCTGGTGCGTGTAGCCCAGGCGCGTGCTCAGCCAGTTCGACAATGGGCGCTGGTCCTGCACCACCACCAGGCCAAAGGGCAGCGCATGGGCGGCCAGATACGCCTCGACCTCACGCATGGCTTCGGCGCTGACGCTGCAGGTCCGCGAATGCTTGAAGATCCAGGCAGCGGGGAGGGCGATGAGGCGTTCGGCCTCGGCCTGATCGGTGAGGGTGGTGATGGTCATGGCGCTGACTCCGCGGGTTCGATCAGTTCGTAGGTGATGGCGCCAGTGATGCCGTTGGCGGTGAAGGTGCGGCCCAATTTCAGGAATGCGTCCAGGGGCAGGAAGCTGCCCGCGACGCGACGCACGCGCGAGCGCAGCAGGTCGGCTTCGAAGACCATCGCCGTCTCGCCGGTGATGGTGGCGTCAGGCTGAGGCGCCAGCCGGGCCAGCCAGGCCAGATCCGCATGATCGACCACCCCGCGCAACGAACCGGTGCCCAAGGCGGTGAGGCTGCCCGCCAATTCCGCCGAGAATCCCCCGGATACCGGTTCGCCACGTTGATCAGCCGCCCGCACCAGCAGCGAGATCAGATCGATGGCGGCAGGCGCATAGCCTTCGGCGGGCAGATAGGCCACCTCGGCCGCGAAGCGCGGGGTCCGTTGAGCCAGATCGATCCAGCCGAAAGGCAGGCGCAGACGGCCCGAGGACAACTGCCCACCGCTGCGCACCGAAAACGACCGTCCCGTCCAGGCGAACTCGCCGGCCATGCGGGCATCAACGCCATCAAGCAGGTCGCTGCGCCCCAGGCCGGTCACAGTCAATTTGTTGAGTTTGCCGCTGAGCGCTGAGGAGGTTGCCGCCAAGGTGAGCTCGCCGGTGGCTTCGAGAGCGCCGGTGAGCGGCGGCAGATCCACGGGGCCACGCAAGCGGGCGAGGAAGCTGTCGAGCTGACGCACGTTCATGCTGAACTGGGCATGGTGCGCATCACCGGACCAAGACATCTGTCCCAGGCCCAGATCCGCCTTGAACGACACCGCCGAACCTTCGCCCGGCACCAGCACGAAGGTGCCATCGCCCGGACCGAAGGACCATTCATTGATACCGAAGCGGGCCTGCCGCGCCTTCAGGAAGAAGTCGCGCAGCCGGCCATCGGCGATGGTGATGCGTGCCTCCTCGGCCTGGCCACCGGCCACGGTCAGGCCCTGGGGCAAAAAACCCCCGGCCACCGACAGCGGCAGTTCTACGCCAGAGACGCGGATGTGGTCATTGTCGTGGGACCAGTCCAGGCTGATGCGCGCCTTGCTGGCGGCGTCCAACGAGCGGAAGGCGACCGAAACCGCGGCCCGCTCAGCCCGGCAATCCGCCTCCAGTTCCAGCACCGGCAATTGTGCCAGCAAGGCCGTGGTGGGTACCGCCTCCGGGATGGGCAGGCGCGGACCCGGCGTCCAATCGTCGGCGGATAGCCGCAGGTGGTCGGTGGATTGGTCATAGGTGAGTCGGCCACCGCGCTGCAGGCCCAGGCGGATCACCGCCGGGTCGTCATAGCGCAGATCCGCGAGGGACAGGCGATGACGATCGGCGGTCAACTGCATCGACGCCGAAGCGGTGGCCGAGCCGGGTGGCCAGACGGCGCGGATATCAGCAAGCCAGTGGTAAGTCTCCGCATCACGCCACACCACGGTGCCGGCCGCGTCGATATCGTGCGGCAGGTACGCGCGCAGCCAGCTGGGCGAACGCCCGATCATGCCGATGTCCTCCACCGCCGTCAGCATCGGTTGCAGGTCGCCATGCAGGGTCTCAGCCTCGATCCGGTAGCGCATCTCGCCGGTGGACCGCCGGTCAGTCGAGACGTTGACCGCGAAGGGCTGTCCGGCCAAGCGACCGGTGACGCGGCCGCCATCCGCCACGAAAGGACCGGTCACGGTCAGATCGACCGCCACGTCGGTGACCTGCTGATCGGCGCCGATCAACGCCCCGCCGGCCAGGATGAAATGCTGCGGCTCCGCCGGCCGGGTTGCCGGGATGGACCGTTCCTTGTCGATGATCGCATTGAACAGCTTCCACGACCGTGCATCCAGGCGTAGATAGCCATCCTCAATGCGCAATTCGTCCAGGCGGCTGGCCAACAGACGCAGCTTGGCGGTCGCGCGACGGGCCGTGAGCAGCGGCGGCTGACCATCTTCGCCCAGGCTGAGATCATGGATCACCACCGTGTCCGTGCCGCTGAACTCGATCCTGCCCACCTGCAGGCGCCCCGGCAGGCGCGCGGCGTAGCCCGCCTCAACATTGCGCTCCAAGCGCCCCGACCACAGGAACCAGCCCAGCACCACCAGGCAGGCCGCCACCGGTCCCAGCACGACCAGGGCGATCACCAGGCGGATGCGGGTCTTGCGCGTCATGGCGGCGGAGTGTCGGGCCTCAGCCGCGATGGGAAGGGGGCGACGCCCGCCAGACCGACCCCCGGCTTGTCGCGCCACCCGCGCCGGCACCATGGCCACAGTCACCGCCCGCAACCCACGGCAGACCGCACCCCATGGCCATCCCCTTCACTAAAATGCACGGTTGCGGCAACGATTACGTCTATCTGGATGCACTGCGCGACGAGCTTCCCGACCATCTGCCCGAGCTGGCCCGGCGCATGTCCGACCGGCATACCGGCATTGGCGCCGATGGTCTGATCGTGCTGGCCCCCTCCACGGTGGCGGATGCGCGCATGTTGATGTTCAACGCCGATGGCTCGTCGAGTGAAATGTGCGGCAACGGCATCCGCTGCCTGGCCAAGCTGGCCGCCGACCATCGTCATGTCCGCAAGGACGACCTGCGCATCGACACCGGTGCGGGCATTTTGGACGTCACCTTGCAGCGCACCGGCCGGTTGGTCACCGGCGCCCGCGTCATGATGGGCCGCCCACGGCTGACGCCGCCGGCCGTGCCCGTGGTGCATCCGGGGCACGGCCCGCGTCTGGATATCTCGGTGACCATCAATGGCGAGCGTCATCGCCTGCTGGCCGTGGGCATGGGCAATCCGCACGCCGTGATGTTTGTCGATGACCCGGACAGCTTCCCCGTGGCCGCGGTCGGTCCGCGCCTGGAGCGGCATCCCCGCTTCCCCCGCCGCACCAACGTGGAATTCGTCGCCCGCCACGCTGACGAAGGCGGCCTGCCGGTCCTGCGCCAACGCACCTGGGAACGCGGCAGCGGCGAAACCCTGGCCTGCGGCACCGGCGCCTGCGCCACCCTGGTCGCGGCCGTCCTTACCGGCGTCATCCCTGGTCGCGAAGCGATCATCCGGCTGACCGGCGGCGACCTGCACATCGCCTGGCCCCGGGACGACGCCGCGGTGATCATGACCGGACCGGCGGTGACGGTGTTCAGCGGGGAATGGTCGGGCTGACGTTGTTCATCACCCCAGCCACGACTGCTTCCGCCGCCACTGCTGCGGCGTTTCCCCATTTCCGCTGCGGAAGGCGCGGGACAGATGGCCGGGGCTGGCGAAGCCGCAGCGTTGGGCGATGTCGGCCAGGGAGCTGTCGGTACTGGTCATCAATTCCCGCGACAGGCGCAGGCGCAGGGCGATGCGGTGCTGGCGCGGCTAGACCTGCAGTTCGCGGGATTCCGACCTTCGCCGCGCGCCCTTCGCGGTGGGCTGACGAGCCGTCGTCAGCCGGGGTCCAGCACATCACGGATCATCTCTGCGAGCATGCGCGTCTGCATTGCCTGCGTACTCGTTGAAGCACGCTAGCGCTCATGGCCCTCAACTTCCCCAGCCCCGCCAGTGACAGCCTGAAATGGCGGCGCTGGGCCGGGCGCGATGTTCTGCCTTTGTGGGTTGCCGACCTGGATTGTCAGGTGGCGCCGGTGGTGCAGGCCGCGTTGCAGCAACGCCTGGCGCACGGCGTCTTCGGCTATTCCTTGCCAGACCAGGCGGCCACGGCGGCGGCCGTGGGCATGTTGGCCCGTCACGGCTGGACGGTGGATCCCGCGTGGCTGGTGTGGCTGCCGGGCTTGGTAACTGGCATTGCCGCGGCCTGCCGCGTGGGCGGTGGTCCGGTGACCAGCACCACGCCGATCTATCCGCCGTTTCTGACCGTGCCGCGCCAGCAAGGCCTGGAGGTGCGCGCGGTGCCGCTGCTGGCGGGCGCAGTTCATGACCTAGAGCGCCTGCCCACGCCGGCGGGCACCACGTTGCTGTGCCTGCCGCACAATCCCACCGGCCGGGTGTTCACCACCGCTGAACTTGCCGCCCTCGGCAGCGCGCTGTCGAGCGGTCGTGGAGTGGTGGTCAGTGACGAGGCCTGGGCGGATCTGGTGCTGGACCCAGCGTGCCGGCATGTGCCCCTGGCGCTGGCCGCACCGCAGTTGCTGCCCCGACTCATCGCGCTCTATTCGCCAGCCAAGGCCTTCAATCTGCCTGGCCTGGGGTGCGCGTTGGCGGTGGTCCCCGATGCGGCCTTACGGCAGCGTTTTTGGGCTGAAATTCGGACCATGGGCGCACATCCTGGGCCGCTTGGTTATGCCGGCACCGCCGCGGCCTGGTCCGACGGCTGGGCCTGGCTGGACGAGCTGAAGGACCACCTGCGACAGCAGACTGATCGGGCCATGGCGGTGCTGTCGACCCTGCCCAAGGTGCGCGTGCAACGCCCCGAGGCGACTTTTCTGCTGTGGCTGGATCTGCGCGCCGTCGGCCCCGCCGACCCAGCCGCCTGGCTGCTCAGCCATGGCCTGGGTTTGTCGGATGGCGCTGAGTTCGACGCCCCCGGTTTCGTTCGTCTGAACCTGGGCTGCTCGCCCAAGCTCTTGGACGAGGCGCTGGCGCGCTTGGCGCGGGCCGTCACCAGTCTTGGCTGATGGGGCATGAGGTCCGGCGGTGCACCATACCCCAT
>JBBQTJ010000006.1:0-29131 GCA_038213315.1 Planctomycetota bacterium | reverse complement strand
TAAAAGGAAAGGGATGAAGAGAACGCTACCATTCCGAATGGACTATGGCTCACGGCCCGTGACCAGAGCCAGAACGGTTGCCCGGCCGTGCCTCCCACCGACGCTGCCCACCGCAGCGCCCCCACCGCAATGACCACCAGCACCCTCGCCCTTACCCCGCATGGCCACCTGACGGTGATCGCGCCCGAGGACGCGCCGCCGTTGCCGTTCGAACTGGCCAAGCGCTTGGTCCTGGGCAGCGTCGTCGGCTCGGGCCAGGTGCTGCTGGATCTGGGGGCAGAGCAGGTCGGCGTGACCCTGCCGCCGGTGCTGGCGTGGTGGCGCGACCTGGCGGTGCGCTACCTGACCGCGCTGTGCACCCTGCCCGAGGTGGCCGAGCATCTGCCCGGCCGGGTGCCGGCGCCTGAAGCCGGCGAACTCCAGGCCCTGGCGTGGTCGGTGCCGCCAATGGTCGGAGCGGAGTACCTGTCGGTGGCGGTGCTGGAGCGACTGTGGCAGGAGCTGGACGCCGCGCTGCATGGCGAGTTGCAGGCCTCGGGCCAAGCGCTGGGCGCGTTCCTGAAGACGCGCAATCCCGCGTGGAATCTGGTCGGGCGCGTCCACGTCCACTTGGCTGAAAACCGCAAGGACGAGCAGTTCCCCTTCGCCTTCCTGGCCACCTACTCGACCCGGCTGTCGGCCCAGGGGAAGGCGCAGCACCGGCCTTTGGGCGAAGCGCTGCGTGAATACGCGGCAGCGGCCGACAAGGAGCGCCTGCTCGCCCTGTTGGCGCCACTGCAGCGCGCCGCCGAAGGTTGCGTGTGGCTGAAGGGGCTGATCGACCGGCGTGAGATTTTTCAGCCGCTGCGCTGGACCGCCAGTGAGGCGCTGACCTTCCTGAACGACGCTACGCGACTAGAGCAAGCCGGCGTGGTGGTGCGCATGCCGGCGCAGTGGCGCGCCAACCGCCCGTCGCGGGCGACGGTCAGCGCCACCGTGGGCGGACGCACACCGTCGCTGGTCGGTCAGCATCAGTTGCTCGACTTCTCGGTGGCAATCGCGCTGGATGGCGAAGCGCTCAATGCCGCCGAGGTGAAGACCCTGCTCGCCGGCAGCCGGGGGATGGTCTTCCTGCGCGGACGCTGGGTCGAAGTCGATCCCGAACGACTGCAGCGCACCCTGGAGCACTTCCGCCAGGTCGAGCAGACCGCGGCCGAACACGGACTCGGCTTCCACGAAGCCATGCGCCTGCTCGCCGGAGCTGGCGCGGCTGATGCGGATGCGCAGACCGCCGTCGCGCCGGAGTGGGCGCAGGTGGTCGCGGGCCCGTGGCTCGCCGAGACGTTGGCGGGACTGCGCAGCCCGCAGGGCCTGGCAGAAGTCGAGCCCGGCGTCGACCTGCACGCCACCTTGCGTCCGTACCAGCAGGTGGGCGTGCGCTGGCTGCACCTGCTGTCGCGCCTGCGCCTGGGCGCCTGCCTCGCCGACGACATGGGTCTGGGCAAGACCATCCAGGTGCTGGCACTGCTGCTGGTACGCAAGCGCGCCGAGGGTCCGGCGCCGAGCCTGCTGGTGGCGCCAGCCTCGCTGCTCGCCAATTGGGCCCAGGAGGCGGCGCGCTTCACGCCCACCCTCCGCATCCTGGTCGCGCATACCTCGGCCATGCCGCTGGGCGAGCTGGCCGAGTTGCCGCCAGAACGGGTGGCCGACTGCGATCTGGTGATCACCAGCTACGGCACGCTGCACCGCGTCCCCTGGCTGGCGAAGACGGTCTGGCGCTTGGCGGTGATCGACGAAGCGCAGGCGATCAAGAATCCTGGCACCCGCCAGACCAAGGCGGTCAAAACGCTGAAGGCCGGCGCGCGGCTCGCCCTCACCGGCACACCGGTCGAGAACCGCCTTGGCGACCTATGGTCGATTTTCGACTTCGTGAATCCGGGTCTGCTTGGCGGCGCCAAGCCCTTCGCCAATTTCACCAAGCGGATGGAGTCTTCGCCCCAGGGCTACGCGCCGCTGCGCCGCCTGGTGCAGCCCTACGTCCTACGCCGGCTCAAGACTGACAAGACGGTGATCAGCGATCTGCCGGACAAGACCGAACTGAATGCCTTCTGCAGTCTGTCGAAGCGGCAGGCGGCGCTTTACAGCCAGGCGGTGCAGGATCTCGCCAAGGCGCTCGATGAAGGCGTCGAGGGCATCGCGCGTCGGGGCCTGGTCCTGGCCTTCCTCATGCGCTTCAAGCAGATCTGCAACCATCCCTCGCAGTGGCTGGGTGATGGCGATTGGGCTGAGGCCGACAGCGGCAAGTTTGCGCGCCTGCGCGAACTGGCCGAGGTCATCGCCGCCAAGCAGGAGAAAATGCTGGTCTTCTCGCAGTTCAGCGAAACCACCGCGCCGCTGGCGGCCTTCCTTGGCTCGATCTTCGGTCGGGAAGGTTGCGTGCTGACCGGCGCGACGGCGGTGAAACATCGCCAGGAACTGGTGCGGCATTTCCAGGAAGACGAGGCGGTACCCTTCTTCGTGCTGTCGCTGAAGGCCGGCGGCTCGGGCCTCAACCTCACGGCGGCCTCGCATGTCGTCCACTTCGACCGCTGGTGGAATCCGGCCGTCGAGAACCAGGCCACTGACCGCGCCTTCCGCATCGGCCAAAAGCGCAATGTGATGGTCCACAAGTTCGTCTGCCGCGGCACCGTCGAGGAGAAGATCGACGCGATGATCGCGCAGAAGCGCCAACTCGCCGCCGACCTGCTTGATGGCGGTGGCGGCGAGGTCAAGCTCACCGAGATGAGCGACGCCGAGCTCTTGCGCCTGGTCTCCCTCGATCTGAACTCCGCCGCTACGGAAAGCTGACATGTACTACCAGTGGGCACCCTACGTCCCCGTCGCCGAGCGCCGCCGCAAGGCTACCGCCGAGATGGCCAAACTGGCCAAGAAGGGCCAGGTGGTCTCGCCAGTGCGGATCGACGGTCGCGCCATCACCACCACCGTCTGGGGCAAGGCGTGGTGTGCCAACATGGAGGGGTACAGTGACTACTCCAACCGCCTGCCGCGGGGACGTACCTATGTCCGCAACGGCTCGGTGGTCGATCTGCAGATCGCGCCGGGCAAGGTCGTCGCGCGGGTCGCCGGTTCGTCGATGTACCACACCACGATCACGGTGAAGCCGCTCGCTGCGGCCGCCTGGAAGACGCTGTGCACTGACTGCGCCGGCGGCATCGACTCGCTGATCGAGCTGCTGCAGGGCCGCTTCGCTGCGGGCGTGATGCAGCGCCTGTGCCGCCAGGGCGACGGCCTCTTCCCGGTGCCCAAGGAAATCCATTTCGCCTGCTCGTGCCCAGACGGGGCCTACATGTGCAAGCATGTCGCCGCCGTCCTTTACGGCGTCGGCGCGCGCTTCGACCACCAGCCGGAACTGCTCTTCACCCTGCGTCAGGTCGACGCCAGCGCCCTGCTGGCCAAGGCTGGGGCCGGCTTGGCCGCCAGCAACGTGGCCTCAGAACGTACCCTGACGACAGATGATGTCGGGGTCCTCTTCGGCCTGGAGATGGACGCCGGCCAGCCGGCACCTGAACCACTATCGACTGCGGCTCCCGTCCGTGCGACCCGCGCCAAGCTCAGCACATCCCGGCCGGCGCCGGTGAAACCCGCCGTGCGCGCCCAGCGTCGCGACCCGGCCAGCAAGTTGCTCGCGCAGTTGCGCAAGCACGGGTCGCTCGACAACGCTGCGGCGCGCACCGCTACCGGCCTCGATGCCACCAGCGTCCGCCTACTGCTGCAGAAGCTGGTCGTCGAGGGGCACGCACGAGTCGAAGGGCAAAAGCGCGGCACGCGGTATGTTGCGCGATGATAACTGCTCAGGCCGGGGCCCCGCCGCGCATGCGGTGGGGCGGGCGCCGCGTGGCGGTGGCGGCATATAATCGGGCGAAGCCCGATGCCGCCTCGGTTTTGGAGCGCAGCGACGAAACCGAGCCGTGACCAAGCCCGGAGGGTAGGCCGCAAGGCCGTAGGGGCGAAGCCCCTGAGCAGACACGCGCTTTGAGGCGCTTCAACCAGCACCATCACCCAGGATCGCCTCCAGATTCCACAGCAGGTACAGCGGCACGCTGACCAGCTTATAGCTCACCGGATCACCCTGGGTCGTCTTCACCGAGACGTCCATGATCGACGGCGGATTGCTGTCACAGCGCACAGCCAAGCTCAGATGTTTATCGAACATGAACTGGTGCAGGCTCTTCATTGCTCCGCTTGCCCCAGCCTTGAGTTCGACCGGGACGATGCGACCGCCGACTTGAATGAGGTAATCAACCTCGCCAGGACGGCCGCCCTCGCGCTGCCAGTAGTAGAGCTCTACATCATCACCGACGCCGGGATCAAGTTGGCGCAGTTCCTGCGCGGCCATCTGGTCGGTGAGTTGTCCGCGAAGCGCCGGGGCGAGCGTGTCCCAGGCCGGGAAGGCCTGGGCCGCGGGGGTGCCAAGCAGAGCCTGCGCCAAGCCGATGTCGATCAGCACGCACTTGCGGAAGTTGGGCTTCACCTCGGCCCCCAGCGGCAGGCCGTTGGCGGCGGTGTGGCGCACCTGATGGACGACGCGGGCCATGGTCAGCAGGTCGAGGGCGTGCTTGGCCTGGTTTTGCTTCACGCCTTCCCCGACCTGGGTGTTGACGAACTTGCGGCCCAACGACCCAGCGACGGCGCGTAGGACATGATCAAGGATGTCGCGGTCCATCCGGCCCTGGTAGGTGGCGAAGTCGGCGCGGTACGCGGCCACGAGCTCCTTCTGCAGGACCCGCACCTCGCGGGGCTGGCGCCCGTCCGTGTCGGCCGCGACCACCGCGGGCATGCCGCCGACCATCATCGCCCGGTGCTGCAACGCTGTTGCCTGCTCGTGGGCGGCGGGGGAGAGATCCTGGCCCGGTCGCCAGGCCGCCAGCGTCTTCACCAGACGATCCTGCCCGTGGGCCTGCGCGAACTCACGGAAGCCGAGCGGCTCGATGTGCTGGAACGACACCCGCCCGACCGGCATGCTGAAGTCATGCTTGGCGAGCGCGAACTCCAGCAGAGAGCCTGCGGCGATCACCGGCAGGGCAGGCATCCCTTCGTAGAACCAGCGCAGGCTCGCCAGCAACCGGCCGGCGGCCTGGATCTCGTCGAGGAAGAGCAGGCAGCGTTCGGGCGTGATGTCCCGGTTGAGCACCAACGACAGTTCGTCTAGGATGCGCTTGGGGTCGTTGGAGACGAAGTGCTTGGCAAGGCCCGGGTCCTTCTCCAGATTGAGCTCAATGAGGTCACGTCCGGCGCGGGCAGCCAGGTCGCGCACGAGCCACGTTTTGCCCACCTGGCGGGCTCCACGAAGGATGAGGGGCCGGCGCTGGGGGTCGGCAAGCCAAGTGTCGAGGCGGATAGCAGCTGAGCGATGCATGCTGTGATACTATAAATAACGCGTTGAAAGCAATTGAAGATAGTAATATAAACGCAAATAAACAGCGAGCTGACTACAGAAGTGAGATCACGCGTCAGGCCTAAAGGGCAGCTTCGCTGCTCATTAAGTGCCCTCACCTTAGGTTCAGCCGCCCGCTGCTCGTGCGGCCTAGCGCTGTCCCGCCACCCCCGCTGAGCCGCCCCACCTCAGGGCGCATAGGCGGTAATGAGGCCTTTGATGTCATAGACGATCAATTGTCCGCCGCTGAACACCGGGCCGGCGGTCAGGGGGGCGCCGTGGGTGATGCGGCCCAGTTCGCGGCCGTCTTCCCGGTGGCGGAGCCAGAGGGTGCCGCTGGCGTCGGCGGTGATGGCCATGCCGGGGGTCAGCACAGGGGGGCGGGCAGAGCGGCGATCCTGGTCCTGGCTCCAGACGGGGGTCAGGGCGGCGCCATTCCAATGGAGGAGATCGACGGCGTGGTTGACGCGGGCGACCAGGAGATCGCTGCCGTCGACGGCGATCTGGGCCGGGCCCATAGCCTGCAGGCGGGATTCGGTCACCAAGCCGATGGGCGCGGTCAGACGCAGGGCTTCGACCCGGGTGGTGGTGGGCAGCAGCAGCACGCCGGCGGCGGGCATGGCGGTGGCCGGGGCCGTGCGCGGCGCGGGCAGGTCGATGGCGGTGACGGCACCGCTGCCTTCGTCGATCAACCGGATGGTACGGTCGTCGACCACCACCACTTGCTCACCAACATGGCCGACCCAGGGCAACTGCATGCAGGTCAGGCCATCGACGCGCCAGCGCTGGCCCTCGTCGGTCAACAGGGCGGCGGCGGCGGCGCGGCCAGTGCGTTCGATCACCACCCGGCCGTGCTTGCCGGGCTGCCAGGTGAGTTCGAAGCTGGCCCAGGCGACCGGGGTGCCCTTGCCACGATGCAGACTCTTGATGATGGCCAGCGCCGCGGGGTCGAGGGCCAACACCTGGCCAGCGCCAGTGCCCAGCAGCAATTCCTCACCTGATAATTCCAGCAGCGGGGGCACCTGGGCATCGGGCTCGGCGCTCAGCGGCAGGGCGGCGGCAATGCGTCCGGTGGAGTCCACGCGCAGGATGCGGGCAGCAAGCTGCAGATAGACGCCATCGGCGGCGGGGTGCAACCACGCGACGGCTTCGCCGTCGGCGGGCTGGGTCGACCACGCCGGACTGCGGCGCAGATGCACCGGCAGGACCTGCTCGGTCTGGGCCGCATCGGCCGGCAGGTCGAGGCGGGCGGCTTCAAGACCTTCGGCGGTGACGACCACGGTCACCGCACGGTCAGCGCGGCGGCACAGGCGGCGTTCGCCGGCGGCCAGGCTGGTGCCGTCGACGCTGACCTGGAAGCCACCGTCCAGCTGGCGATCACCGGTGACATCGAGGAGGGCAGGCAGGGGCAAGCGGTCGAGCATTTTGCCGGCCCGTTTGCGCGCCACGCGCAGGGGCCCGGCTTGGGCCAGGGCTTCGCGATGGCGTCCGCTGGCGACCAGGGCCTCGACGGTGGCGATGGCAGCACTGTCGGCGGCGACCTGTTGGGCGGCGGCGCTGCGCACCCGCTCGATCTGTTCCCGGGTGGTGTCGGCCGTGCCGGGCAGCAGCAGTTCGGCCTGATGTACCACGTCCTCCCAGGGAACGGCCGGATCGCCAGCGGCGCGCTTAAGGCCGGCCAGATCAACCACCACCAGGCGGGCCGGGCCAGTTGGCACCGTGGTACGAGCAAGGCGCTGGGCCAGCTCGGCGGCTTCGCCGGCGGCCGGCACGGCGTAGCCACGGGGGAAGATCCGCAGGTACCAGGGCCAGGGCTTGGACTCGCGGGCGGCGAACTCGGTCAGGGCCTGGCGCCGGACCGTTTCATCGGGCTGGGCCGCCAGGGTACGCAGCTCGCGCTCGGCCAGGAAGGCATGCACCTGGGGCGGCACAAGCCAGCCGAGGACCATCAACAGCGTCAGTAACAAGGCCAGGTAGATGGTGCGATGCACCAAGCGGCGGGCGCGGCCCCGACGACGGGCGGTAAGGGCGCGGGCCTGCAGCTCGCCACGGCGCGCCGGGTCGGGCAAAAGCTCGGCGGCGCGCTGCCAGTCGCGGGCGGCGGCGTCCATGCGTCCCACTGCCGCCAGTCGATCGCCGCTGGCGATCAGCGCGTCGGCCTCGTTGGCCAGGCCACGATCCCGGGCGGCGGTGAGGCCGACGGCCAAGCGCTTGCTGGAGCGCGCGGGGCGCAACGCGTCGACGGCCAGCTCGGGGGCCGGGGTCGCATTGACGGGGGCGGTGAACGGCGGTGGCGATACGGCCTGTGGCAGGGCCGCGCCGGTCTGCGGATCGACCGGGCGCAGCCACTCGGGCACCGCGCCGTCACCCTGGGCCAGATCACTAGCGACGGGGGCAGGCACGGACCGAAGCGGCGACGGGGCTTTGGGTGGCAGCGACTGAGAATCCAGCGCCGGCAGACGAGGATGGCTGTGCCGCCCGCCTTGACCCAGGTCTTCCTGGATGGTCTCGACCACATCGATGATCTCGTGCCACGAGCGGCAGCGATCGTCAGGTTTTTTGGCCAGCATGCGCCGCACCAAAGCGTCCAGGCGCGGATCGACCTCGACGAAATCGGCGACCGACGGCACTGGGTCCGCCTTGTGCTTCAGCATGATCGAAAAAGGCGTGTCGCCATCGAAGGGCAGACGGCCGGTCAGGCATAGATAGGCGGTGGCGCCCAGGTTATAGACGTCGCTGCGGTAGTCGACGTCCTGGCCGTCGCACTGTTCGGGCGACATGAAGGCCGGCGTACCGACGCGCACGCCGGTGCCGGTGACCATGACCTCGGCGCCATAGCCCTTGGCCAGGCCGAAATCCATCACCCGCAGCACGCCATCACGGCCCAGAATGAGGTTGTCGGGCTTGATGTCGCGATGGATGACGCCGGCTTCAGCAGCCTTTTCGAGACCCAGACCGGCCTGACGCAACAGGTCGAGGACCATCGCCTGGTCCAGGGTCGAGCGCCGGTTGAGTACATCGCCAAGGTCCTTGCCCTCGACGAATTCGATGATCATGAAATACAGCGCCATCGCTGCTTCATCGCCGAAATCGTAAATGTGCAGGATGTTCGGATGGTTGATGCGGGCCAGGCTTTTGGCTTCGCGCTCGAAGCGGGTGATGAAGTTGCGGTTGCGGGCCAGCTCGGGCGGCAGCACCTTGATCGCCACGCTGCGATCGAGGGAGAGCTGCCGCGCATGGTAGACCGCGCCCATGCCGCCTTCGCCGATCTTGCGGTCGATCAAACAGCCGGCCAAGGTCCGGCCGATCAGCGGATCGCCGTGCTGGCGTGGGCCATTGCCGTGGTCATGGCCCGCACTGACGCGGCCGCTGCGGGTGTCAAAGCCGGTGCCGCACTGGGGGCAGCGCTGCTGTCGACCTTCGGCCGCAGCGAAGCCATGGCCACACACCGGGCAGCTGACCTGACCCGGCTCGACCGGCTGGGGGTCGAAGCTGATCTCGGGGATGGTGTCCTGGCGGGCCCGGCCGGCCTGGGCCTCTTGCTCGAGCCGATCGAAGAGGTCCGAGTCGATCACCGACTGCCGGTGCGGCGGCGGAGGCACCGTCGGCTGGGCCTGGCGCGGGGTCTCGGTCAGGGGTTTGCCCTCGTGACCCTTGGGTAACGGATCGGAGTGGGGCCGCAGATTTTCGCTGCCCGGCGTGCGCCGCTGGCCACTGCTGCCCAGGCCTGGCTCGATAGGGGCGGGCACGTCGATGCGTGAGGTCAGCGCCCGGATGGCATCGATGGGGGTCTCGTCGGGAAGATATTCGCCGCTGGGCGCACTGATCAGCCGGCCAGAGGGTTTAACGCGGGAGGCCGGCACTGGCGGCAGCGCCAACGCCTCGCCGGGCTGAGGCGTCCAGCTGCGCCCGCAGATCACGCAGCGCAGCAGACCGCCGCCATTCGGACGTCCGTCGTTCGGAGATTTGCAATGCGGGCAGGTGACCAGGGTCATGCCAGTCCCGACCACACCAGGAGGGCGGGCGCGAGGTGCGGCCCGGCCGGCTTGGACAGCACCAACCACACGATCACCGCCACCACCACCGCCATCACCACGGCCAGGGCCAGGATCAGACGCAAGCGCTTGCGCGCTTTCAGCCGCGCGGTGAGCACCGCCAGTTCACCTGCCAGGGCCGCGTCGCCGCCCGCCGCCGAGGCCCCCGGACTGGACTGGGCCTGTTCGACGGCGCCGCTCAGCATGGTGATGGCGCTGCGCAGATCACCCTGGCCGGCCAGGGCCCGGGCGCGCTGCAGGGTCTCGCCGGCCTTGCCGTCCTGTTCAAGGCGGCGGCACTCCTGCTCGCGTGAGCGCAGTACACTGCGCGTGCGCCGGTCGGCTTCGCGGTCGGCCAAGCGGGCAAAGACTGCGGCGGCCTCGTGGTACTGCCGGGCGACCAGCAGGCGCTCGGCCTGGGCGAGATGATCGTGGGCGGCCTCGGACTCATCGCCGCTGAGCACCGCGCCACAGCGGTCGCAGGTGGCGGCGCCATGGCGATTGATGTGACCGCAGCGATGACAGGCGGACGGCTCGGTGCCCAAGGGCCGAGGCCGGCGGTCAGTGGCGCCTTGGCGTTCGCGACCGGCTTCGTGCTGTTCGGTGCCGACCCGGCGCGGGCGCGGCGCCTCGGAGGAGGACGCGACCGACGGCAGGGGCGCCGAGGCGGATGGACCGGGCGCAGAGGCAGGCGGGGCCAGGGACGGCAACTCGGCCATCGGGGCGACCTGGCCGCCCTGCGGGGCGGGCTCGCCGGCCGACATCCGCCCGCTGGTCTTGCTGCCGTTCTGCAAGGCGTGCATGTCGAATTCGCCAGAGCGGTGGATCGCCACTAGGCCCTGCCGCACCGCGAAGTCGTACCAGCCCTGACGGCATTCCTCGGCGTCCAGGAAGCGGTCAGCGGGGTCCTTGGCGAGCATGCGCATCACCAGGTCGCTGAGCTCCTTCGGCACGCGGGGATTGAGCTGGGCCGGCGGCGAGGGCATGTGCTCGCGCTGCCGGGTCATGATCTCGAAACTGGACTTGCCGGTGAAAGGCTTTTCGCCGGTCAGGGCGAAATACGCGGTGACGCCCAGGCTGTAGACATCGCTGCGGCCATCCAGCTTGCGCCCCATGCACTGTTCCGGCGACATGTAGGCCGGCGTACCCATGGCCAGACCCGCCGCCGTCAGGTCGGTGTGGTCGCGCTGGCCGGTGACGTCCTTGGCCAGGCCGAAATCGGCGACCTTGGCCTGCCCATCGCTGGTAATGAGGATGTTGTCGGGCTTGATGTCGCGATGCACGATGCCGTGGCTGCCTACGTGGCCCAGGCCGGCCAGGGTGCCGATGATGATCGGCGTCAGGTCCTCGACCGGCACCACCAGTTTGTCGCTGATCAGGCGGGCCAGGGACGAACCTTCGATGAATTCGCAGACCATGAACCACAAGCCATCGGAGAGGCCGAAGTCATAGACCGCGACCAGGTTCGGATGGTTGATACGGGCGATGGATTTGGCTTCGCGCTCGAAGCGCTTGATGAACTCCTGGTTGTCGTACAGGGCCCGCGAGAGGATCTTGACCGCCACCACGCGATCGAGGCTGACCTGCCGACCGCGATAGACCACGCCCATGCCACCCTGGCCGACCTTGGCCTCAAGCATATAGCCGCCAAAGGTCTTGCCCAGGTAGGGATCGTGATCAACCGCCACGGGGGGCGCCACCACCGGCGCGTCCATCGGCGACAGCTCGCGCCCTTCGGGATCAACATCGGCCAGCGACGGCCGGACCGGCGTATCGCCGATGCCGGTTAACGGCGGCAGTTCAGGCAAGCCATCCCCCGCCTCATCCCGTTGTTCGTCACTGATGCCCATGTGCGCAAGGACGCTCCCTAACCTTCAGTGTAAATCCGCATTTGGCACCGCACAACCCCGGGGTGGGAGAGTCCAATACACCCATGGTCACGCGGCATGGGTCAGAATAGACGCCGCACGGCGGCGGTTATGGGGGATGGGATATGGGTTATGGGTGGCAGGCGCTTCGCGCAAAAACGTGCGCAGTGCAACTCTCCACCATAACCCATACCCCATCAACCATAGCCCGTTCTCAACCCGTTCTCAACCCGTAATGAAGCGCTCCGCCTCCAGCGCCGCCATGCAGCCCATGCCGGCGGCGCTGATGGCCTGCCGATAGTGGTGGTCGCGCACGTCGCCGGCAGCGAACAGGCCTGGGATGTTGGTCTCGCAGCCGTGCTGGACGTCGATGTAGCCGTTGGCGTCCAGGGTGATGCCGGTGCCGGCCAAGAAGCCGGTGTTGGGAGTGTGGCCGATGGCCATGAAACAGCCGCTCACCTCCAGCCGGCGCTCGACCTTGGTGAGCGTGTCGACCAGGGTGATGGCCTCCAGCTTACCCTTGTCGTTGGTGACGTAGCCGGTGGGGGCAGCATTCCAGACCGGCTGGATCTTGGGATTGGCCAGGACGCGAGCGGCCATGATCTTGCTCGCACGCAGGGTGTCCCGGCGATGGACCAGGTAGACCGTGCTGGCGAAGCGGGTGAGGAAGTTGGCTTCCTCGCAGGCGGTGTCGCCGCCACCCACCACGGCGACGGGGACGTTCTTGTAGAAGGCGCCGTCGCAGGTGGCGCAGGCGGTCAGACCGGTCTTGCGGCCGGTGCCATCCAGGAATTCGGCCTCGCCCGGCAGACCCAGGTAGCGGGCACTGGCGCCGGTGGCGACGATGACCGTGCGGAATTCGGCCGATTCCTCAGTGCCCTGGTAAAGATCGCTCCAGTGCAGCACGAAATGGCCGGCGGGCTGCTTCTCGACCCTGGTGATCTCGCAGCCGGCCTTGATCACAGTGCCGAAGCGGGTGGCCTGCTGCTCCATACGGGTCATCAATTCGGGGCCCATGATGCCGTCGGGGAAGCCAGGGAAGTTTTCGACCTCGGTGGTGGTGGTCAGCTGGCCGCCCGCCTGCCGTCCGGTGAACAGCATCGTGGCCAGGTCGGCGCGGGCGGTGTAGATGGCGGCGGTATAGCCGGCGGGGCCGGAGCCGATGATGGCGACGTTGTTCATGGTTGTTCTCGTCTGCTCGTCCGGTCGTCCGGGCGTCCGGGCGTCGTCCGAAATGGTGGCCTCTGGTCTATGCGTCGGTCAGGCGATGCCAGATGGCGTCGGGCAGGTGGCCCCGCCGGGCGGAGTGTCGGCGATGGCAGCCAGGGCCGGGGTCAGGGCCGCGATCAGAGCCGGAACGGTGACGCCATGCCGGCCCAGGTGAGTGCAGAACGCACGATGGCCGCGGCCCAGGCGATAGTCGGGCTGCTTGCTGGGGAAGGTCAGATAGCGCTCCATCAACGGCACCGCATTCTCAACCAGCAGCACACCCAGATAGATCACCCGCTGGGCTGTCTGGCGCAGGGACGTGCCCAGGATCTTGCGCGGATGGCCATCCTCGCCCGGCAGGGTCAGGTCCCCGTGGCCACGACAGCTTGGCGCGAGGCCCGCCACGGCGGCGATGGCCGGCACCAGAGCGGCGTTCACCTGGGCGAAATAGGCATTGGGATCCTTGGCGCCGGGCGCCAGGCGCACCGCCACCACCACCATGCCCGGGGCCAGCACCACGCAGCCGCCGCCGGCCACGCGGCGGTGGATGGGGATGCCATCGGCCCGCGCGGCCGCCAGGTCGATCTCGCGGGCGGGATCTTGCGAGCGACCCAGAACGATGCGCACCTCACGGGGCGTGAAGACCCGCAGCGACGCGCCGGCCGCATCCAGCACCGACTCACCTAAGGGATCATCATGACCGCCAGGCTGCGGGGTGACGACATCGGGATGGGGTTCGAGGAACATCGCGCGATCCCCTCAGAACCGGACGCTCACTGGTGGACGCACTGGCCCAGGGCGTCGGCGGCCGCCTCCATCACCGCTTCCGAGAGCGTCGGATGGGCGTGGATGGTGCTGACCAGTTCCTCGGCGGTGCATTCGATCTTCATCGCCAGGGACAGTTCGGCGAGCATCTCGGTGGCGTCGTAGCCGACCAGGTGGGCGCCGATCAGCTGGTTGTGCTGGGCGTCGAAGATCAGCTTCACGAAGCCTTCGGGGTGGTTGATCGCCTGGGCCTTGCCCGAGGCCATGAACTGGAAGCGGCCGATCTTCACTTGGCGACCATTGGCGGTGGCCTTGGCCTCGGTCAGACCCAAGGACGCGACCTGGGGCTGACAATAGGTGCAGCCGGGAACCTGGGTGTAGTCCACCGGATTGGGATGGCCGACCATATGGGCCACGGCGGCTTCACCTTCGACGCTGGCCTTGTGCGCCAAGAGCTGCCGGCCGGCCAGGTCGCCGATGGCGTAGATGCCGGGGATGTTGGTCTGGGCGTTCTCATCGGTGGCGACGAAGCCGCGCTCGCCCAGCTTCACGCCCACTGCTTCAAGCCCCAGACCCTCGACGTTCGGCACCATGCCGACGGCGACCAAGACGCGATCGACGGTCAGGGACTCGGTGACGCCGCCCTTGTCGAGTACCACCGTCACGCTGTCGGCCTGCTTGGTCAGCGCGGCGACCTTGGTGCCGGTCTTGATTGCGACCCCCTTCTTCACAAAGGCCTTCTCGACGAACTTCGAAACCTCGACGTCTTCGATCGGCAGCACCTGGTCCAGCATCTCGACCACGGTGACCGTGGTGCCGATGGCGGCATAAAAGCTGGCAAATTCCATGCCGATGGCGCCGGCCCCGATGCACAGCAGCGACTTCGGCTGCTTAGGCAAGTTCATCGCCTCGCGGGCATTGAAGACCAGCGTGCCATCAATGGGCAAGTGCGGAAAGGCCCGGGGCCGGGCCCCGGTGGCAAGGATGATCGCGCCGGTGCTGTAGGTCTTCTCGCCGTCAGCGTGTTTGACCACCACCTGGTCCTTGGCCGCCAGGCGCGCCGTGCCGGTCAGCACCGTGACCTTGTTCTTCTTCATCAGGAAGGCCACGCCTTTGGACATCTGGTCGGCAATGCCGCGGCTGTAGGCGATGGTCTTGGGAAAATCGACGGTGGGCGTGCCAGCATTGATGCCGAAGGCGCTCGCATGCTTGGTCAGTTCAAAAACCTCGGCCGCCTTCAGCAGCGCCTTGGTGGGGATACACCCCCAGTTAAGGCAGACGCCGCCCAGGGCTTCGCGTTCGACCAGCGCGACCTTCTTGCCGTGCTGGGCCGCCTTGATGGCAGCAACATAGCCGCCGGGGCCGGCGCCGATGACGATGAGGTCGAAGTCAGGCATGGTGGTGATCGGCTGTTGGCGGTGAACGGTGAGCAGGAACGGCCAGGATCAGGCGAGCAGCGCGGCGGGATTTTCGAGCAGGGTCTTGAGCGTGCCGAGGAACTCGGCGGCGTCGGCGCCGTCCACTGCGCGATGATCGGCAGACAGGGTTACGCGCAGGATCTTGCCGGGCACGACCTGATCACCGCGCACCACCGGTTCGTCGATCATGCCGGCGACGGCGAGGATGGCGACCTGGGGCGGGTTGACGATGGCCTGGAAGTTCTCGACGCCGTACATGCCCAGATTCGAGATGGTGAAGCTGCCGCCCTGGAATTCGCTGGGCTGCAGCTTGCCGTCCTTGGCCTTCTGGGCGAGGACGCGCACCGCATCGCCGATCTGGCGCACTGACAGGGTGTGGGCCTTGAAGACGATGGGCGTGATCAGCCCGTCGGGCAGGGCCACGCCGATGCTGATGTCGGCGCTATCGTAGCGGGTGATGGTCTTGCCGTCGAAGGTCGCGTTGACCTTGGGATGGGCGCGCAGGGCCAAGGCGCAAGCGCGGATGATCAGGTCGTTGACCGTGACCTTCACCCCGTCGAGCAGGTTGAGCTGCTCGCGCAGGGCGGCCAGGGCGCCGGCGTCGATGCGCTGGCTGACATAGAAATGCGGGATCTGCTGTTTGGACTGGGTCAGGCGCTGGGCGATGACCGTGCGCATGGGCGACAGGGGCACGGTGGCGCCAGCCGCATCGGCGCGCAGCACTTTCAACTTGGGCTTCTCGGCCTTGGCCGCGCCCGCGCCGATCTTGGCCGTGCCGGCGGCCTGGGCCTTCTCGACATCTGCCTTGGTAATGCGGCCGCTGGGGCCGCTGCCGGCGACCTTGGACAGGTCGAGGCCATTGGCGGCGGCGATCTTGGCAGCGACCGGGGTGATGCGGTAGCTGCGATTGGCGGTCGGGCGGCTGACGTTGACCACGGGGCTGGGCATGGGGCCGGAAACGAGGTGCTGGGCCGGGACCTCGGGGGCGGGCGCCGGGGCGGCGGGGGCACTGGCGGATTTCAGTTTATCATTCAGGGCCTTGCCCTTGGTCACGGCCGCGGCGAAGTCCTCGCCCTTGGTGGTAAGGATCGCGCCTACCATATTGACCAGGGCGGGCTTGCCGGCTTCCAGCAGCAGGGCGGCGATGGTGCCAGCCTCGGGGCTCTCCCACTCGGCCACTGCCTTGTCGGTCTGCACCTCGGCAATGACCTGATTCTTTTTGACGGTGTCGCCGGCCTTGACCTTCCAGGCCACCAGGGTGCCCTCGGTCATGGTCGGGGACATGGCAGGAAAGGTGAGGTCGATGATCATGGTCGTTTTGAGTTTCGAGTTTTGAGTTTCGAGTTTCGAGTCACGCATCCCGTGTTCCGAGTCTCAAGTCCAAGCGCGAGGCTGCTGTCCCTCGAAACTCGAAACTCAAAACTCAACACTATCATCGATAGCATGCTTTCTTCACCGCCGCGATGATGCGGTGTGGCTTGGGCAGGGTCTCGTGCTCAAGGTTGGCGGCGTAGGGCATGGGGTTCTCGGTGGTGGTCACGCGTTCGACCGGGGCGTCCAGGTCATCGAAAGCGTGCTCCATCAGCAGGGCCGAGATCTCGGCGCCGAGGCCGCCGGTGCGGTAGCATTCTTCGACCACCACGCAGCGGTTGGTCTTGCGCACCGATTCGACGATCAGGTCGACGTCGAGCGGCTTGACCGTACGCGGGTCGACCACCTCGCAGGAGATACCTTGCTTGGCCAACTCCTCGGCCGCTTCCATGGCCCAGATCACACTGCGGCTGAAGGCGACGATGGTGCAGTCGGTGCCTTCGCGCTTGAGATCGCCCACGCCGAAAGGGATCAGGTACTCGTCGAGCGGGATCTCCTGCTCGGCATTGTAAAGCATCTCGTTTTCGAGGAAGCACACCGGGTTCTGCTGACGCAGGGCGGTCTTCATCAGGCCCTTGGCGTCGTAGGGCGTGCTGGGGCTGACCACGATCAGGCCGGGGAAGTGGGCGTAGATCGCTTCCATGGCATGGCTGTGCTGCGAGGACACCCGCGGGCCGGCGCCATTGGGGCCGCGCATGACCAGCGGGATGCTGAACATGCCGCCGGTCATGTAGCTCATCTTGCTGGCGTTCGAGATGATCTGGTCGAAGGCGACCATGCTGAAATTCCACGACATATACTCGATCACCGGACGCAGGCCCTGCATCGCCGCGCCCACGGCAAGGCCGGTGAAACCGCTTTCGGTGATCGGCGTGTCGATGACCCGCTTGGGTCCAAAGTCCGCCAGCAGGCCCTTGGTGACCTTGTAGGCTCCATTGTATTCGGCGACCTCTTCGCCCATCACCACGATGGTGCCGTCGCGGGTCATCTCTTCGTGCAGGGCTTGGCAGATGGCCATGCGCATGGACAGCAGCTGGCTGCCGTCGCCCAGGGCCACGCCCTTGTGGCCGTTGATCGGCTCGGTCTTTGAGTCGAGGATGCGGCGCGGCTTGAGCGGCCGGGCCAGACGGGAAGTGGTGGCGGTCATCAGCGGCTCGTCGCTTCGGCGTAGACGTGGCGATACAGCTCGGACATGGGCGGTTCGGGTGACTCCTCGGCGAAGCGGATGGACTCGGCAACCTCTTCGCAGACGGCTTCGTAGAGGGCCTCATCGGCCTTCTCGTCGTGCCAGCCCGCGGTGATCATGGCTACCTTAACGCGCTCGATGGGGTCGAGGGCCTTGTAGCGCTCCAGCTCTTCCTTGGTGCGGTACAGGGCCAGGTCCGACACCGAGTGACCGCGGTAGCGGTAGGTCTTGGCCTCGACCAGCACCGGGCGGTTGCCGCGGGCGATGGCCACGGCCTGCTGACCCGCCTTCCACGAGGCGAACAGGTCCAGACCGTCGTAGGTGATCGACTCCATGCCGTAGCCCGGCGCCTTGGCGGCGGCAATGTCGCCCACCGCGACGGCGCGGGCGCACGCGGTGCCCATGCCGTACTGGTTGTTTTCTATGATGTAGATCGCCGGCAGGTTCCACAGCCCAGCCATGTTCAGGGACTCATGGAAGGTGCCCTGGGGGCTGGCCCCATCGCCCAGGAAGGTGACCGACACGCCGCCGGTGCCCTTGTACTTGGCGGCGAACGCCGCGCCGGTGCCGACGGGGATCTGGCCGCCGACGATGCCATGCCCCCCCAAAAGGCCGCGCTCCTTCGAGAAGAAGTGCATCGAGCCGCCTTTGCCGCGCACGTTGCCGGTGACCTTGCCGTACAGCTCGGCCATCAGCTCGGTCAGGGGCAGATCCGACAGGATCGCTTGCGCGTGGCAGCGGTAGCTGGTCACGGTGGTGTCGCGCGTCAGGTCGAGATGGTCGAAGAACCCGGTGGCGACCGCTTCCTGACCGATGTAGAGATGCAAAAAGCCGGCGATCTTCCTGGCCTTGTAAGCCAACTCGGCCTGCTCTTCGAAGCGGCGGATGCGGTGCATACGCCGATACATCGCCAGCAGGCGTTCGCGGCCGATTTCCTTGGCGACGGCGACGGGGTCGACCGTCAGCATGACAGATGAGGCGTCCATGAGGTTCAGCCGCCGGTGGCGGTGCTCGCAGAGGGCGCGGCTTCCATCGGTACGACGGCGGCGGCAGTGGTGGATGGAATGGCTTCAGCCGCGCTGGCCGGCGGGACCAGGGTGGGCGCCGAGGATTCGACCGTGACCAAACCGGGGACGCTGGCCTCGGTGGCCGTGGGGGCGACCGGGGTCTGGGGCATCTCTACAGGTTTTTCAGCGACGGTCGCACCCGGCTTGTCCTTGATCGCACCCTTGTAGGGAATGGCCAGAAACAGCACCAGGATCATGAAGATCAAACCGAGCCAGCCGGTGACCTTGGCCATCTTGCGGCTGGCGCCGACGCCCAGGGTCGAGTCGAGCTGGCCGCCACCACCGAAGGCGCTGCTGATGTCGCCCGCGCCGCCTTGCAGCAGGATCAGGCCGATGAGCAAGGGACAGAGGACCCAGATCAGGACTTCAGCCAGGAGATAGATTGTTTCGTACATAAAGGTCAGATCGCGCCGGCGAGGATGGCAGCGAAGTCGGCGGCCTTCAAGGCTGCGCCACCCACCAGGGCGCCGTCGACGTCGGGCAGGGTCATCAGTTCCTTGGCGTTGTCCGGCTTCACCGAACCGCCGTACTGGATGCGCACCCGATCGGCCAGGGTGCCGACCACGCCACGCAGCACGCCGCGGACGAAGGCGTGGGCTTCCTGAGCCTGGGCCGGGCTGGCGGTACGGCCGGTGCCGATCGCCCACACCGGTTCATAGGCCACCACCAGGGTTTCGAGCGCGCTGGCGGCAATGCCTTCAAGTCCACCCTGGAGCTGCCGGGTCAGCACTGCCTGCAGCTGGCCGCCATCGCGCTCGGCAAGGGTTTCGCCGATGCACAGGATGGGCACCAGGCCCTGGGCCAGGACGGCCTTCAGGCGCTTGTTGACGGTCTGGTCGGTCTCGCCGAAGAACTGGCGGCGCTCGCTATGGCCAAGGATCACATACTGGGCGCCGGCGGCCTTGATCAGCGAACTGGAGAGTTCGCCGGTAAAGGCGCCCTTCTCTTCCCAGTAAGCATTCTGGGCACCGACGCCAACTGTGCTGCCCGCCAGGGCCTGCGCCACGGCGGCAAGCGCCAGGGCGGTGGGACAGACGGCGACGTCAAGGGTGGCACCCGCGGGGAGGGTGGCCACGGCCTGCTTCACGCCCATGGCCAGAGCCACGCTGTCGGCCACCGTCAGGTGCAGTTTCCAATTGCCGGCGATGAACTTGGTGCGGGCCATGAAGCCTCCGAGGAATGCAGTAAGGGGGCGCAGAACCTAGATCCCCACCTGCATTGGTCAATGCGCGGACCCGGTTTGACCAAAACAGGCCCAGGATGGGGTACCGCGCGCCACCCGCGGAATGCCGAATCCGGGCTGGCGTCGCGATTTCTTCTCAATTAGAGCCCCTCCGCCCAGGCCAGCCTGCCGATCGCCGGCCGAACCGGGCCCTGGCACCACCGCAACGCCAGCCCCGCACGCGGTCGCGGTGGCGCAGCCTCGCCGCCCCTTGCCCAGGCCGGTCGCCCACGCACCGTGCCCGCCCATGACCGACAAACGGGCGCTGATCTCAGGGCTGGGCTTGATGGGTGGCAGCTTGGCGGCGGCCCTGACCCAGGCCGGCTGGCAGGTCTGGCTGCACCATCGCCGGCCAGAGGTCGCCGTTGCCGCCGCCGCCCGCGGTTGGGGCACGGCCGTAGCTGAGCCCGTGGCACCCGTCGCGGTTGCGGTAGTCTGCGGCCCGGTTTCGGCCATTCCGGCCATGGCCCAGGCCGCCGCGGCGGGCTGCCCCGGCGCCGCCATCACCGACGTCGGCAGCACCAAAGCAGGGATCGTCGCCGCCCTGGCGGGCGTGCACCGCTTCGTCGGCAGCCACCCCATGGCCGGCAGCCACCGGCAGGGCCTGGAAGCCGCCGACGCCGCTCTGTATCGCGGCCGTCTGTGCATCACCACCCCGGTCGCGACTACCGATGTGACGGCCCTGGCCACGGTCGAGCAGCTGTGGCAGGCGGTGGGCATGCGCGTGGTGCAGATGGATCCGGTCAGCCACGATGCCGCCGTGGCGGCCGGATCCCACCTGCCGCACTTGCTGGCCAGCACCGCCGCCGCCTGCTGCACCGACGCGGGCCTGCACGTCGCTGCGGGCGGCTTCCGCGACACCACCCGCATAGCCGCCGGCAGCCCTGACCTGTGGGCAGACATCCTGCTGGCCAACCGCCGCGCCGTGGCCGAGCGCCTGGCCGTGGCCCAGGGCCGCCTGACCGACCTGGCCCGCCTGCTGGAGTCCGGCGATGCCGCCGCCGTGGCCGCCTGGCTTGCGGTTGGCCAACGGCAACGCGCCGCCTTCGATGCCATGGACCAGCACCTGCCGATGGGCCAATAGGCCAACCGTGACGCGCTGGCTAACTCGTCCTCAGAGCCCAAGGGCGCGAGTGACCGTGCCGAGGTCGGCGGCATCCACGCGGCCGTCGCCGTTCACATCCCCCGCCGCAGGTTGGACTGCGTCGCCGCTGCGCCCAAGCTGGCCGCGCACCAAGCCGAGGTCGGCGGCATCGACGGCGCCGCTCAGGTCCGCATCGCCCGGCAGTGGCATCCAGCGATAGACTAGGTTCTTGGCCTTGAGGTCGTCCTCAAGCATGACCACGTACTCGCCGTCGGCCCGGCGGAAGGCGCGCAGGCACTCCACCATGTCCATCAGGCCGGTCTGGCCGAACTGCAGTGGCAAGACCATGCGGCCGACTCGTACGCCGTCGACGGCGCGGTAGACTTCCACCGCGGCCCAGCCGATGCCCAGGGCCTGGGACGCGCCAGCCAGCGACACGAACACGTAGTCGCCGGCGACGTCGAAGGAGATCGGTTCGCAGGACACATGGCCGCCGCGATAGCCGGTGTCGATCGGGCCCAGCACATCCCAGCGCCGGGTGCGCGCGCCGCGCAGCCAGCCGTCGTAGCGCACCAGCCGTGGGCCCATGCCCTTCCAATGCATGTTGCGGTTCACTGGGTCGGTGCCGCCGACGTACAGCGTGTCGCTGGCCGCGTCGTAGCGCAGCCGTCGCGCAGCGTCGAGCGGCGCGGGCGCTGGGAAGGACTGCACCTGGGCCAGGTCCCAGCGCGGCACGCCGCGGGCATCCAGACCCTGGCAGGGATGGCGGCGGATGCTGCCGCCGGCAAACCACACGTCGCCGTTGGCGTCGATCCAGGTTCCGCCTGCGCCGGGCAGGTTCCCGCCGCCGGGCTGGGACTGGAACTCGCCGGCCTGGGGCCGTCCGTCGCCATCGCCGTCGCGCCACAACCACCCGCCGCCGGCCGGCGACTGGGCGAAGGCTGGTGCGGGCCCGGACGAGAACAGGGCACAGGGGATGGCGACCTCGCCGTGGGCCGCATCGAAGCGGAGGATGGCGAGCCGGTCCGCGCCGTTCTGCCCGGTCACGGCCAGAAAGCGCTGGCCGGCGATGCGCGCGATCTGGGGACTGAGCAGGTCGAGGATGCTGCGAGGGTCTTCGGGAAAGCGCCGCAGATCCACGGTCAGGGCGTGATAGGCCGCCTCGCCGCCCGGCGGCCGGCTCCAGTCGACGGCATAGCAGGTCTCGCGGGAATACAGGCGAGCATGGTCGGCGGGATCCTCCGCCAGCCGGTCGACGAACTCCAGGCCGACGAGCTGCCAGTTCAGCGCGCCGGCCGGCGACCAGCTTTCGAGCACCACGCCCGAGAACGGCTGCTGCCCGCTCGCTACCACCACATTGCCCGCCGCGTCAGCGCCGAGCCCGCAGATGGTGTTGAAGCGCTGGGTCCCGGTGCGGCCCGCTACTGGGCCGGCCAGGACGCCACCAGTCACACCGAGGCGCTGGGCCAGGCGCGGCGTACCCGCCAGGTTGTCGTAGACCAGCACCTGCGCGTCGGGGCCAGTGTCGGCGACCAGCAGGCGGCCATCCCGGTCGATCACGATGTCGCCGGCCCGGGCGGGGGCGTTCAGGGCGATGGACTGAGGCAGGGCCGTGCCGTCCGCGGCGAGGTGCAGCACCGTGGTGCCGTCCGCGCTGGCCACCCACAGCGTCCCCGCCACGTCGAGGGCCAACCGCCCCGGCCGCGTGACCGGGAAGTTGCGCTTGGCCTGCATAGTCGCCGCGTCGTAGACCCGCACCCGGTCCTCACCGGCGGTGGCGACGAACAGCTCGGCGTCATTGGCCGCCAGGCCGGTGATGGGCAGCGCGGTGGCGCTCTGGTGCACCGGCAGGAAGCAGCCCGCGGCCGACTCTTTGCCGCCCTTGCCGCCGGCGAAGGCGGGCCCGCTGCGGATGTCGCTGCGGCGGCGTCGCGAGACGCCGTACCAAGTGAAGCCCGCGGGGGGCCACTGCTGCGCATCCACCAACCCGCCGCCTTCGTTGTCGTAGCGCTGGGCGTAGTACAGGTACTGGCTGTTCACCGCCACCGCGTCGCCGCCTTCGTGACCCCAGCCGCGCGAACCGCCGGCAGAGCGGACCACTTGGCCATTGCGGATCTCGGTCTGGTTGGCGCCGCCCTCCTCCCAGAAGATATTGGTGTAGACCGCGCCGTCAGACGCCACCGCCAAGTCGGCCACGCCCTGGGGCACCCAGCCGTTGCCGCCAGGCAGGGAGTTGCCAATCCACGAGCAGTGCAGCGTGCCGGGCAGGTCCGCCGCCGGAATAGCAGCCAAGACTGGCAGCATCAGGGCCAGCAGGCGGGCGGTGTATCGGCGCATGGCAGACGCTAGGCGCAGCGTCCCGGCCTCGACACTGGTTTCCCCGCCAGGGGCCTGCCGGTGTTTGCCACCGTGGGATGGCAGACGCGGCCGCAGACCGCCGTCAGGCCAGCGCCAGCACCAGCGTCTCGCCGGCCCGCAGCGTCCAGCAGCCATCCGGCGTCGCACCACGCAGCGGCATCGGCGCGGTGATGCGCCACGGCCCGTCCTGGTCCGAGGTCAGGCGCGCCTCCACCAGCCGTCCGGCTGCCCAGTGCAGGTCCAAGCGGCCGCCGCCACGCAGGCGCAGGCCGACCACTCGACCAGCCGGCCACGCGCTCGGCAGGGCCGGTAACAATGCCACCGCGGGGATGCTCGTCGCCGCACCATCCCAGCGGCTCTGCGTCAGCATATCGGCGATGGCGGCGGTGACGCCCAGGTTGCCGTCGATCTGGAACGGCGGATGGGCGCAGAGCAGGTTGGCGTACACACCGCCGCCGTCGTACTGGATCCCGCTGCCGGCCTTAGGCGTCTTGAAGGCGTGCAGCAGGCGTTCGGCGCGGTCGCCGTCGCCCATGCGGGCCCAAAACGCCACCTTCCAGGCCAGGGACCAGCCAGTGCCGCCGTCGCCGCGCAGGTCGAGGGACTTGCGCGCTCCGACGGCGAGTTCGGGCGTGGTCGCCGGGCTGATCTCGTGGCCAGGGTACAGGCCCCAGAGGTGGCTGATGTGGCGGTGCTGCGGTTCAGAGCTGGGCAGGTCGTGCCGCCACTCGGCGATGGCAGCGTCCGGGCCGATCCGGGTGGCGGGCAGGCGGGCGCAGGCGGCGGCGGCCTCGAAGCACAGCGCGGCATCACGGCCCAGCAGCGCGCCCGCATGGACCAAGCCGGTGAACAGGGCGCGCAGCAATTGGCTGTCGATAGTCGGACCAGAGCAGACCTGGATCTGGCCGCCCTCGGGCACGAGGAAGCCGTTCTCGGGCGAGTTGGAAGGCCCGGTCACCAGGCAGCCGTCGTTGTCTTCGCTAAGGGAGTCGATGGCGAAGCGCGCCGCGCCGGCCAGGGCCGGCCAATGGCGCTCCAACACGCCACGGTCGCGGGTGAAGGCGAAGTTCTCGACTAGGTGCGTGCACAACCAGGGCGAGCCCGAGGTGGTGGCGCCCCACGAGGCGTGCTCGCCTGGGCTGGTGAAGCCCCAGGGATTGGTGAAGACGTGGGCGACCCAGCCGCGCGCGCCGTAATAGGCGGCGGCGGTGCGCGTGCCTGGCTCCACCAGGCTGTCGATCATGGCGAAGAGCGGTTGCTCCAGCTCAGCCAGCCCGGTGACAGCGGCGGGCCAGTAGTTCATCTGCACGTTGATGTCGAGGTGCCAGTCGCCGTTCCACGGGGTCTGCACGTCCTCGGACCAGATGCCCTGGAGGTTTGCCGGCAGGCAGCCGGGCCGCGAGCAGGCGATCAGCAGGTAGCGTCCATAGGTGAACAGCAGGGCGTCCAGGCCAGGATCCGCCACCTGTTGCGCGGCCGCCAGCCGGGCGCCGGTCGGCAAGTCCGCCCGGCCGCCGCTCAGGTCAAGATGACAGCGGTCGAACCACTGGCGGTGTTCGGCCTGGTGCGCGGCCAGCAGCCCCACCCAGCCCAGCTTTTGAGCCGCGTCCAGATCCGTGACGCAGGCGGCGGCCGGAGCGTCGCTGCGCCGGCCGGCGAAGCTGCGCATGTCGCCCACCGCCGCGATCAGCAGCACCACGGGCTGGCGGCCGTGGACGATGCGCAGGCCCGCGCCGTCGGCCTCGACCCGGCCATCGCCCACCAGCACCCGCAGGTGCGCCACGCAGGTGACGCCGACGCCGCCCTGGCCATCCGAGAGGCGCAGGGTCAGCAGCAGGTCGGCGCCGGCGTGCGTCACCGTGGCGCGCTCGCTGCGCGACAACTCCACCTGCATCGCGGTGCCGGCCGGCGCTTCAAGACGCAGGGCCGCGACCTGGTGCGGCGCGCTGACGAAGGCCTGCCGACACCAGGCGCCGCCGTCGGCCATGAACGTGGCGGTGGCGAGGGCGCCAGCGAGGTCGAGCTCGTGCCGGTACGCGCTGCTCGCCACTCCCACCAGGCTGGGCCAAGCCAAGCGCAGCTCGCCCAGGACCTGGTAGCAGCCGAACGGCACGGTCGAGCCATTGCCCATAGCGGCGCCCGCGCCGGCGCAGCTGAAGTGGCCATGGACCAGCTCCTGGGCCTCGCGGTGCCGGCCCTCCCTCAGCAGGCGGCGGATCTCGGGCAGATGCACCGCCGCCCCGGACCGGTCGTTGTCAACGCGCGAGCCCGACCAGCAGCCGGCCTCATTGAGCACGATGCGTTCCTCGGCGATACCGCCCTGGACCATCATCCCGATGCGGCCATTGCCCAGTGGCCAAGCCTCGGTGAAGCAGGTGGCGGGGCGATCGGACCAGAGCAGGGGCGTGGCCATGGGCTTCTCCTGCTGCCAAGCCTAGCCCGTCCAGGCCCGGACTGCCAGTCTGGCATTCGCACCGCCAGGTGCATAAATCACTCTCATGACCCTGAGCCCCAGGATCCTGGTCGCCATCTCCGCGAAATTGCGCGCCTGGAACGTGGTTCCGCCCGAACAGCCGTATTGGCGCATGTACTGGAATGACGCTGAAGGGGCCGCGGTCGTGACCCGCAAGGGACGCTGGGAACTCGGCCCCGATCGACTAGTGCTCATCGCCCCACACACCTGGTTCCAAGGCCGGCTGACCCGGCCGCTGCACCACACCTACGTCCACGCCCTGCTGGGACCGCCCCTGGACGGGGCCGACGGCCTGGTGATGACGGTACCGCTGGACGCCGGCAGGCGGCGCCTGGCAGCCGCGCTTGGCGACCTGCCACCGCTGCAGCGCGAACTGTCGGCCCTCTCCCTTTTCACCTGGGCCGCCGCGACGCTGCCGGACCACGCCTGGCCGACGCCCCCGGCGGATGCCCGCATCGCCCGCGCCCAGCAGCGCCTGTCAGAAGACCTGGCGCGCCCTATCGCCATCGCCGATCTGGCGGCGGAGCTGGGCCTGCACCCCAACGGCTTCACGCGACTCTTCCGCCGCCACTGCGGCTGCCCGCCCCTGGCCTGGGGCCTGCGCCGCCGCCTGGACGAGGCCTGCCAACTGCTGGTCCACGGCGACGTGCCAGTCGCGGACATCGCCCGCCGCTGCGGCTTCGCCGACCACCGCCACCTGGGCGCCGCCTTTCGCCGCCGCTTCGGCGAAGCCCCGTCAGCCTTCCGACGCAGCCATACGCACAGCGTCCGGCCCATCGCTGGCCGTTGACGCCGCGCGGACCATCCCTGCTCTGGAGAGCGGTGACCGCCCCGGCGCATTCACGTCACTCCCGCGGCCATCCCGTCCAGACCCGTCAACAGCCGCTCAATATAATATATGCCTGTCTTCTATCCAACAGTGGCAATCCGCAGAGATCCCCTGGGAGAGGCGAGCACCAGCTCGCCTAGTGGCAATCATGTCGTCGCCACCGGACAACAGCGGATAACGATCGTATGACTCAGGTAGTCGCGCATAGGCCACCGCCTAGGTGAGCTGGGCGTCAGGCACCGATCCAGTGACGCGCTTCGACCTGGACGTGCGCTCCCTCGCCTGGGTCACCCCCGCAATTCCGCGACTGCTGGAGCTCGTTAAAAGCCCGGAAACCGTCGGCGTCAGCCACCGGCACTTCGCTCAATTTATCCTCCCGAATCTGGTGCCAATCTGGGCGGACGGGAGAACTACGATGCCGGTGTAACTCGGAATGCTCCTGCCGATCGACGGTTTCCTGGCGGCGGTTCAGTCCACCATAGCGCATGTCATCGCTTGTCCTTCCCGCTGCCTGGGCCGCCATCACTGCCGGGGATGCCGCGGTTGGCGCTGCTGTAGCGCGTCTTGATCGTGCGACCGCCGCGCGCGTCACCACCCCTGACCACGCGCGGCTGCTGGCCGGATTCTTGGCCCTGGCCCCCAGCGAGGTGCGCGTGGTCATCCTGGGCCAGGATCCCTATCCCACGCCCGGTCATGCCTGCGGCCTGGCTTTCGCCGTCGCGCCGGGCTGCCCCGAAGTGCCGCGCTCGCTGCGCAACATCCTCGCCGAGGTGCAGCGCGATGTCGGCAGCGTGGCCACTGCCACCGATCTGGCCCGCTGGACCGGGCAGGGCGTGCTGCTGCTGAACCGTTGGCTGTCTCTGGATGCGGATCTGCGCGACGACTGGGACGTGATCACCGGCGCTTGTCTACGTCGACTTTGGCAGGACGCGGCCCAGCCTCTGGTGGCCTGCCTGTGGGGCCGGCCGGCGATGCTGCATGGCGCGTGGATGTCGGCGCCGCTGCCGCTGCGCCGTTTGGTGCTGACGGCCTCGCATCCCAGCCCCCTGTCCTACCGCCGGCCTTGCGGCGACGCGCCGGCTTTCAGCGGATGCGGGCATTTTTCTGCGGTGAACCGTTACCTGAACCAGGAACGCGCCACGCCCATCGCCTGGTAACGGCCCAAGCAGGTGCGGCCGGGGGCATCGATCATGCACCAGGTTCACACCGTAAAGCGCGCCACCAGTTGTTGAAGACCTGCTGCCAGTCGTTTCAGCTCCTGCGCCGCAGTGCTGGTGTCGTTGGCTGTTCCATTTGCCTTCGCAGCGGAATCGGCCAGCTGCTTTACCCCAACAGACAGCTGCGCGCTGCTGGTGGCGGCGTCGGTGGCGCAACGGGACATTTCCTTGGTCGTGGCGGTCTGCTCTTCCACCGCTGCGGCGACGCTCTGCTGAAGCTCATCGATGCGCTGGACCACCTTGGCAATTCCACCAATGGCCAGACCGGTGTCTTGTGAACTCTGCTGGATGGAGGCGACCTTGCCGCTAACCTGGGCGGCGGCCTCTGCGGCCTGCTTGGCGAGGGACTTGACCTCGCCGGCCACCACGGCGAAGCCCCGACCGGCTTCACCCGCTCGCGCGGCTTCGATGGTGGCATTTAGGGCGAGCAGATTGGTTTGCGCCGATATCCCCGTGATGAACTTCACCACTTGGCCGATCTCCTGATTGGCCACCTCCTGCTCTGCGACCCGTTTGACGGCGTCCGTGGCGCGACTGGCCGCATCCTTGGAAATGGATTCGGCCTCGGCCGCGCCCTTGGCCACCAAGGTGATCGACACTGACATCTCCTCGCTGCCCGCAGCCATAGAGGAAAGACTGATCGAGATCTCTTGAGAAATATTGGCCGCCTGATTCGCCTGTGCAGAGACCAACCCGGCAGTGGCGGCCATGTCTTCGCTGGCCTGGGTCAGTGTGGTCGCCCGCGCATTGACCTGGGCAGCCGCCGTGGCCACTTCCTTGATCGTGTCTTTGAGATTGCTGATGGTGCGGTTGAGCGCGTGGGACATCTGCCCCAGTTCATCATTGCGCACCACGCAAAGGTTCTGGGTGAAATCACCGCCTGCGACCCGCTCCAATACCGCCGCGGCGGCGCGCACTGGTCGGGCGATGGAGCGTGCCAGCACCACCGCCAAGGCGATCGCCACCAGCAACGAAATGCTGCCGGCAATGAGCGAGCTCCACGCCTGCGTGGTCTTGCCATGTTGGACCAGGTTGCTGACCGTGTCGTTCATCGCCTGGAATCCGGCACTGGTCTCCCCCTGGAGGACTGCAAAAGCCGTGGTTATCCGCAGTTCCTCCTGACGCATGCGGTGATCAGACACCAGCACTGTCGCTTTTCCTTCCAGCTTGCTGCCATTGAAGATGTCGCAGGTCGCAGAGCGGGAATCACCCCGTGCGGTCAAGGCCGCCACGGCCGCGGCCACGGTGGCCACCTTCAGCTCCTTGGCTAGGCCGGGGTCCAAGTAGGAACTGCGGATCTTGCCCACCGGGTCGGCGACGAAGGCCAGCAAAACTTCCTTGTCCTTGCTGACGCTGGCACAGCAACGATCCAGCAGTTCATCATCAAAGGTCACCAAGGCAGCCGGGGTCAGGTCAGCCAACAGCGCGGCCAATACTTCGGACTTCCGTTGGATTTCCGACCGCGACGCAGTGATCTGCTCGGCCTGAAGAGCGGCCAGTCGGCTGCTCTCCCCTTGCTTGATGACGGTTGCGGCCCGTTGCTGCTCTGCAGCGATGGATCCCAGCGTCGCGTTTTGGCTGATCAGGCTGATCGAAGCCATGGCACCCGTCAGCAGC
>JBBQTJ010000005.1:0-29186 GCA_038213315.1 Planctomycetota bacterium | reverse complement strand
CCTCGTCGACCGCGCTGTTCGCCGCCCCGCTGGGCGATGCGCTGCTCGACGTCGAGTGCACCCAGATGCCGGTCATGTGCATGCACTGCGCGCACGCGCCGTGCGAAGAGGTCTGTCCGGCGATGGCGACGATGCACAATGACGAAGGCGTCAACGTCCAGATCTACAACCGTTGCATCGGCACGCGCTACTGCTCGAACAACTGCCCCTACAAGGTGCGGCGCTTCAACTTCTACGAGTACTCGAAGTACCGTGCCGGCCCGGTGGGCTCGGCCGCGCCCTTCGATCGCGTGGTCAAGAACCTGACCACCGAGATGACCACCTCGAGCAGCGCCGAACTGACCCGCGCGCCGCTGATGATGGTGCTCAATCCGGCGGTCTCGGTGCGCTCCAAGGGCGTGATGGAGAAGTGCAACTTCTGCGTCCAGCGCACCCGCGACGTCCGTGACCTCGAGAAGCGCCAGGGCCGCGCGATGAAGGATGGCGAGATCACCACCGCCTGCGCCCAGACCTGTCCGACCAAGGCCATCGTCTTTGGCGATCTGCATGACCAGGCCAGCGAGGTGGTCCGCCTTCAGGCCGAAGACCGCGCCTACAAGCTGATGGACGCCGAGTTGAACACCAAGCCGGCAGTGTCCTACCTGAAGCGGCAACGCCCCGGGGCTTCCAGCCATGCCCATGGCCACGAGGAGGGCCACGGATGAGTGACCGGCCTGCGATCACCGCCGAAACCATCACCAACGATATCGTCGGCCCCTGCCTGCGCCCGCCGACCATCGCCTGGTTGGGCGCGTTCGGCGCCGCCCAGATGATGGCGGGGCTGATGTTCCTCGCCGTGCTGATGTACTGCGTCGAGGGCTATGGCATCTTCGGGCCCGACAACGCCGTCAACTGGGCCAATGACATCGCCAGCTACGTCTTCTGGATCGGCATCGCCGTGGCCGGCACCCTGGTGTCATCGATTCTTTTTCTCTTCCGGCAGCGTTGGCGCACCGGCATCAATCGTGCCACTGAGGCGATGACCGTCTTTGCCATCAACATCGCCGGCATCTACCCCCTGATCCACACTGGCCGTCCCTGGGTCGACTACTGGCTGATCCCTCATCCCAACACCTTGTCCCTGTGGCCCCAGTTCAAAAGTCCCATCGTCTGGGACGTGTTCGCCATCACCGGCTATGCCACCGCGTCGGTGATCTTTTTCTATGTGGGTTTGATTCCCGATTTCGCCACCGTGCGCGACCGGGCCACCCGGCCCTGGCAGAAACTGCTCTACGGCATGCTGGCGATGGGTTGGCGCGGCACCGCCAGCAACTGGCGGCACTACGAGCGTGCCTACACCCAATTCGCCTGGATCGCCACGCCCTTGGTCATCGGCATGCACTCGACCATTGCCACACTGCTGGCCGTCAGCCACGTGCCCGGCTGGCATGCCACCATCTTCCCGCCCTACTTCGTGTCCGGCGCCATCTTCGGCGGCTTGGCCATGGCTCTGCTGCTGCTCGTCAGCATGCGATCGCTCATGAAGCTGGATCGCTACATCACCATCGATCACCTTGAGCGCCTGGCGAAAATCATGCTTGGCGTGGGCTGCATCGTGGCCTACGTCTACCTGGTCGAGTTGTTTTCGGCCTGGTACAGCGAATCGACCGCTGAGCGTGACCAGTTCATCTATCGCATGACCGGTGCCCATGCCTGGGCCTTCTGGCTGATGATCATGTGCAACGTCGGCATTTTACAGCTGTTCTGGTTCAAAGCCCTGCGTCGCAATCTGGCGGTGTTGGTGCTGGTGGGTATCTGCGTGAACATCGGCATGTGGTTCGAGCGCTTCAATATCATCGTGCAGTCGCTTGAGCATGAGCATCTGCCGGCCAACTGGACCTATTACGCCTTCACCGGCTGGGACTACATCATCCTGGCGGGATCCTTCGGCATGTTCCTCACCCAGTTCCTCCTGTTCTGCAAGGTCGCCCCGGTGGTTTCCATCGCCGAGGTCAAGGCCCACCTGCTGAAACCCCAGAAGGGGATCGACCATGGTTGACGCCCATGCTGTCGGCATCTATGCCGATGAAGCCGTCTTCCTTGCCGCCTGCCGCGCGGCCCGGGCCAAGGGCCTGACCGTGGAAGCCTATGCCCCCTGGCCGGTCCATGGCCTTGACGATGCTCTCGGCCTGAGCCGCAGCTTGATCGGCCGTCCGGTGTTCGCGCTGATCATCGTCGGCTGCGTGCTCGCGTTCATGATGCAGTACCACCTCCAGGTCATCGACTGGCCGGTGATCTATTCGGGCAAGCCGTTCATGACCTGGCCGCTGTGGGTGGTTGCCACCTTGGAGACCGGCCTGCTCCTGGGCGCGGTCACCAACATGCTCTTATGCTTTCAAAAGTGCAGCCTGTTTCCCGACCCCGCGCCTCAGCAGCCGGATCCACGGGTCACTGATGACCGCTTCGCCCTGGTGGCGACGCCGATCGCAGGCGAAAGCCTTGAAACTACCGCAGAGTGGCTACGTGCTCACGGAGCAGAACGTGCCGAGGTCCGTCATGGGTAAGCCCTTGATCATGCTGGTGACAGTCCTGGCCCTGGTGGGCTGTGGCAGCCAAGAGAAGTCCAAGCGCGGCGTCGAACTGATGCCGGACATGCTCCATACCCCGGCCTTCAAGAGCCAGACGTCCGTCTCGCGGACGGATGGCGTGGATGACCAGGGTCGTCCGGTGATTGCTGAACATGGCATGATGATGCTGCCGGTTGCGGGCACAGTCGCCCGCGGGGTCGACGTCTATCCCTACGCCCAGACCGACGTGGCGGCGGCGCATGCCTTGCAGAATCCCCTGCTGCCGGATGCCCATACCCTGCGGCTGGGGCAGCGGCGTTTCAATCAGACCTGCGCCGCCTGCCATGGCCGCGATGGTGATCCCAGCAAGGCGCCGATGTCAGGCCGCTTTGCGGGCGTCCCTGGTCTGAACACGCCGATCGTCGCGGCCATGAGCGATGGCGACATCAATCATCTCATTGCCGCCGGTCGCGGCCGGATGACCGACTTCAAGGCGCAGTTGCCCACCGATGAACGGTGGGCGGTAGTGCATTATGTGCGCCTTTTGGGTCGAGCTGCCGCTACCAAAGACGGGGCGCCCCTGTCCGCCAGTGACCAGGCCTTGGTGCGTGGCATCGCTGCCGCTGCGGCCGAGCGGTTCGAGCCAGAACCGGCGCCGGTCCCGGCGTACGAACAGCCGACGTGGTCCTCCGCCCCAGCCCATAGCCCGGATCAGCACCCGTGAGCGCCTCCTCCGACCCCATCCCCGTCCCAGGCCCCGTCGCAGCGCCCCGTCTGCTCGCCGTCGCTGCCATCCTGGTGCTGATCGGCCTTGCCGGCGTGGTCTATCTGGCCGTCGCTGGGGGTCCGCAGTTCGCCCTCTGGGCTGCCGTGCTGCAGGGGGCCATGGTACCGGCCTGGATCGGCATCGGCGCCCTGGCCTTCCTGAGTGTTCATGCTGTGTGCGGCGCCAGGTGGACGGTTCCGCTGCGGCGCATCATGGAAGGCATGACCTCGGGCCTGTGGCTGACCCTGCTGGCCATCGCCGTGATTGCGGCGTTGGGCTTGCCCCATCTCTATGAGTGGGCCTATCTGACGGGTGCTGCCCGCGAGGCCCTGTTTGTGCACCCGCATGGCTCCAAGAGTCAGTGGCTCACCACCGAGCGTTGGAGCGGTTCGTGCATCGGTGCCGTCACCATGTGGCTGTTGCTGCGCTCGTTCTGGGTGCGTCAGTCCCGTCTGCAAAGCGCCGGAATCGATACCCAGCCGGGCGAGGTGCGTCTTGGCGTGATCACGCTGGTGGTGGTGGCATTGACCTTCACGCTCTTCACCTGGGATTCCTTGTTGACGCTTGAGGTCAAGGCCAACTCGTCCATCTGGGGCATGTATTGCCTGGCGGGTGCGGTGCAGTCCTTCCTGGCGCTGCTGGCGCTCGTGCTGTGCTGGCTCGCTCGTGGGCCGTTGAAGGGGATCATCCGTCCGCATCTCACCCACGACCTGGGCACCTGGATCATTGCCTTCAGTTGCGTCTGGGCCTACCTGGGCATGTGTCAGTATGCGATCCAGTATTTCGCCAATCTCACCGAGGAGACCTACTTCTGGCAGCCGCGCCTGCAGGGGGGCTGGTCAGAACTATATGTCATCGCGGCGCTGCTGCGCTTCCCGTTGCCCTTCCTCATGCTGCTCTCGCAGCGCGTGCGGGCCGACGGCCGCGTCCAGGCTCTGGCCGGCGTCTGCATCCTGGCGGGTGCCTGGCTCGACCTGACCTGGATGGTCCAACCGGCCTTCTCGGCCCAGGCCTTGCCCGTCCTGATCCCCGCCCTGATGGTGGGGGCAGGTTTTGTCGGCGGCATGCTGATCCTCATGCTCCAGTTCTGGCGGCGCCACGGACTGGTTCCCCTGGGCGACCCCCGCTACCGTCCCGCCGTCGCCGGCGAGCACCTTCATTGAGATGGCCATGAGCGACCACGCCCCCGACCCCGGCCATGACCACCCGCCCGCGCCGCGCGAAGCCACCCACACGGTCTTGTGGCTCGTGGGCCTGCTCGCCATCGTGGCGACGGTCGGCTGGACGTTCTTCCATTTCTTTGCCGAAGGCCGACGCGAGGCCCGTGGGTTGCATCAGCTGCGCGCGCCCAGCGCCGCAGCCGGCGAGCCGGACCATGCGGCCTTGAGCGCTGACCGCAGTGCGCCGGTGCTGGAGATCGGCCAGTCGCTCTACCTCAAGAACTGCGCCTCCTGCCATGGTGCTAATGGCGTGCCGACGATGCTGGGCGCCCGCAACCTCAAAGCCGAGGCGATGAAGAATCCCCTCGGAGCCGGTCCCTACGGGCTGTACATGGTCACGCAGAAGGGTTACGGCTCGATGTCGGCGATCGGCAATCTCGCTCCGGACGAGCGCTATGCTATCGTCCATTACATCCATTCGGCCTTCCTGAAGTCTGGCCCGAGCTTTGTCGACGAGGACAGCGCTGCAGTGAAGGCGCAGATCCCTGCCAAGGGCGGCGGCGGTCCCAAGGTGGCCATCCCTCCGCCACCGGACCCGGCTAGTGTGGTGCCGCCGGCGGTGTTGTTCCCGTTGATGGCGGGGCAAGCCGCCGAGGTCGAACGGCAGCAGCAGGCCCTGACTGCCTGGCTGGCCGCCATTCCGGTTCCAGGGGCAGAACTGCATGGGCCTGACCAGGCGTTGCGCCAGTTGATCGCTGCCCATCCTGCCCAGGGCCAGTCGCTGCAGCAGGCCTGCACTGCCGACAATCGTCCTGGCTTTGACCGGGTGGCATTGGGCAGTCCAGTGCTGGCCACCCTGCCTGTCGTGACGCTCGATTCCTTGTACGTCCACTATCGCAGCGCGTCTCGCGCCGAGGTCTCGCCATGATCCGCTTGCCGCTCGCACTTCTGGCGCTGTTCGCGCTGGTGCTGGCCGCTCCTGCCAGTGAGGTGACCGTGCCGGCCACCAGCACGGTGGACACCTATGTTCAGCGCTTCAATCCAGATTTTCTCGCCTTGGACGGCAAGCGAGCGGTCACCGGGGTCGAACACACGCCGATCTTCGACTTCACGCCGGGCAATGCCGCGACCGATGTGGCCAAGGACGTGGCGCACAATACCTGGTTCAGCGTGCTGGTCTTCCTACCCTTCCTGATCCTGCCCCAAGTGCTGCTGCTGGTGGTGATCTTCCGCTTCCGTGATCGCGGCGACGGGCGCAAGCCGGCCACCTTCACGCACCACCTCAAGCTGGAGATCATCTGGACGGCCATCCCGGTGCTGGCCCTGGTCGTGGTCGCGGTGCCGGCTTGGACCCTGCTCACCAAGATGGATCATCCGCCGCTCTCCAATGAGGCCCGGCAGGACCCCAAGCAATGTACGGTGGTCTCAGTCTATGGGCGGCAGTTCTTCTGGGAGTACCGCTATAACCATGAAGGCTCTGAGATCGGTCTGGATGCCGCCCAGTCCCAGGAGCCGCTGGTGCTGGCCAAGGACCGGGTCACTGAGCTGCACCTGACCAGCAAGGACGTCAACCATGCTTGGTGGATCCCCGCTTTCGCCGTCAAGAAGGACTGCATTGCCGGACGCTCGACCTTCACCTGGTTCAGGCCGGTCAAGACGGGCGCGTTCAAGGGCCAATGCGTTGAGCTGTGCGGTCGCGACCATGGCCTGATGGTCATCTACTGCGTGGTCGTCGACGCGCAGGACTACGACCTGTATCACGCCCTGCAGAGTTACCGCTCCGCTGCGACCAAGGTGGTCAATGCTCTCCATCCGGCCGATGGTTCTACCCCGGCCGAGGCCGACGTCACTGCTGCTGTCACCGCCTACCTGGCCAAGCATGATGATGCCATGGGCCGCTTCGCCGCCCGTTACTGGACGGCCAGCACCCTGGCCAGCCTGGAGCGCAAGCGCCAGGGCAACCTGACCCAGGAGCAGTTCCGCAGCACCATCGCCGCGGCCTGCCGTCAACGCCTCGATTCCCTGCTGGCCGCTGCGCCGGCCGCCCAGGCAGCGTCTGCCGCCGCCGTCCTTTGAGGTCCCCCGCCATGAGCGCCGCCCTGCCGCATCCCGAGATCAAGCGCTACTCCGGCGTGCTCGATTGGCTCACCACCATCGATCACAAAAAGATCGGGCTGATGTATTTCTGGTTTGTGCTGGTGATGGGCATCATCGGCGGGGCGATGGCCGGGCTGATCCGCTGGCAGCTGGTCATGCCCGATGCGGTGATCGAGAACATCCAGGCGGCGCATCTTGAGGGCCGCTCGCTGCGCACCTTCTTCAGCGATTACCATCTCTACAATCAGATCGTCACCATGCATGCCTCGGTGATGATCTTTTTCACCATCATCCCCGGCTTCGTCGCTTTCGCCAACTACATCGTCCCGCTGATGATCGGCGCACGCGACATGGCCTTCCCGAAGATGAACGCCTTTGGATTCTGGCTGCTGATCCCCTCGGCGATTTTGATGTTCGCCAGCTTCTTCGTGCAGGGCGGTGCCGCCGCCTCGGGTTGGACGGCCTATCCGCCGCTGTCCTTGGCCGGTGCCGGTTCAAATCCGGGGCAGGACATGTGGATCATGGGCGTGCATCTTGCCGGGGTCAGCTCGATCCTCGCGGCGATCAATTTCATCGTCACCATCGCCAATATGCGCGCGCCCGGCATGACCTGGATGCGCCTGCCCTTGTTCGCCTGGGCCACTTTTTTCGTCAGCATCATCATGCTGGTGGCCACGCCGGTGCTGGCCGCAGCGGTGACCATGGTGCTGATGGACCGGAATTTCGGCACCAGCTTCACCGTCGCCAGCCAGGGTGGCGACCCGGTGCTCTACCAGCATATCTTCTGGGTCTACAGCCATCCGGCGGTATACATCATGATCCTGCCTGGCTTCGGCGCGATCAGCCACGTCTTTGCCGCGTTCTCGCAGAAGCGCATCTTCGGCTACGTGGGCATGGTCTGGGCGCTGGGACTCATCACCGGTATGGGCTTCATGGTCTGGGCCCACCACATGTTCACCGTGGGCATGCCGGTCTGGGCCCAGGCCTACTTCATGTATGCCTCACTGCTGATCGGTGTCCCCACCGGTATCAAAGTCTTCAGCTGGCTGGCGACCATGTGGGGTGGAACGATCCGTTTCACCGCGGCAATGAAATTCGCCTGCGGTTTCATCAGTACTTTCGTGATCGGTGGCTTCGGCGGCCTGATCCTGGCCCTGGTGGCGCAGGACTATTCCTTGCAGGATACCTACTTTGTCGTCGGCCACTTCCACATGGTCCTGGTCGGCGGCTCAGTAATGTTGCTCTTCGCGATGACCTATTACTGGTGGCCGAAGATGAGCGGTCGCATGCTCAATGAACGGCTGGGCACCTGGGTCTTTTGGCTGATGTTCATCGGCGTGATGCTGACCTTCATGACCATGCACGTCAGCGGCGTCATGGGCATGGCCCGGCGCGTGCCGGTCTATTACGCAGACTTCAAACTGCTCAACCACATCACCACGGGTGGCTACGCCCTGACCATGCTGTCGTCGCTGCTGTTCGCCTATGATCTGGTGGTCAGCTACTTCCGGCCCAAAGTCACCGAAAACGACCCCTGGAAGGTGAATGACGTGCAGCAGAGCTTCGAGTGGGCGACCTCGTGCCCGCCGCCTGTCTACAACTTCGAGCAGGTGCCGCCGATCCCAGTGGTCGACCGGGCGCTCTGACGGCTTACGCCGTACCACGTCACCATGGAAACCATCGCCAGCCATCGTTCTGTCGCCTCCTGGCTGGGAGTGTTGTTGTTCCTGGTGGTCGCCCTCAACACCATGGGCGGCTGGGTGCGACTCTCGGGCTCAGGCGTGGCGATCCCGCATTGGCCGGTGATCGATGGCAGTGTTCTGCCGCCCATCACCGAGGCCCGCTGGCAGCGGGTATATGAGATTTATCGGCAGGATCAGACCCGCCTGGGAGGTGAAGTCGCTGCCGGCCGCCTGACCGAGCACAATCGGGGCCGGCAGCCCGCCGATCTCGCCGAATTCCGTGGCATGTTCATGATCGAGTGGAGCCATCGCCTGTTGGCGGCCCTGGTGGGTGTCGTGGGCCTGGGCTGCCTGATCACCGTGCTGCGCCGCGCGCCCAGCCGGAGCCGGATCGGTGCACTGATGGTCGCAGCGGCGGTGATCTCCGTGTTCCAGGCAGTGCTTGGCGGCCTGCTGGTGCGAGTCGGCACGGGTCACCACTGGCTGTTCTTGCATCAGGCGAATGCCGCGCTGGTGGTTGGCTTGATCCTCTGGTCGATCCTACGCTTGCTTGACCAGGGCGAATCGGCCCGTCGCCCTGGCCGGTTGCTGGGTGTGGTGGTCGTCGCGGTGTTCCTGCAGATCACCATGGGTGGCCTGTTGGCCGGTAGCCGGCAGGGCGCCGATATGCCCCTCAGCTGGCCTGGCCTTATCGATACCGGCTGGGATACAGGACAGCCTTTGGTCACGAACCTGCTCAACAATGCCATGCTGCACCGCTGGCTGCATCACCTGGGGGCGGGTGTGGTCACGGTCCTGATCATCGCCGCGCTGGCCGACTGGCGGCGCGCCGGACCCCGGCAACGCCTGGGTCTGCAATTGGCAGTCACTTTCCTGGCCGTGCAGATGTTGTTCGGCCTGGGCAACGTCGCCTTGGGGGTCGATGCACGCCTGGCCTTGGCCCATCTGGTCATTGGGCATAGCCTGTTCTTGTCGCTGCTGCTGGCGTGGTATGATGCGCGCAACGAAGCCGTGGCCGGCGTGTCCACTGTGCAGGTCAGGAGTCTCGCGTGAACAGGGTCGCCCGTTTCGCCATGGATCTGCTAATCCTGACCAAGTACCGCATCACCGCAGTGGCCTTGTTCACTGGCTATGCGGCCATTGCCGTCCATGGCAGGTACACCACCGACTGGACTTTCATCTGGCCCTGCCTGGTGGCGCTGTTCTGCCTGGGCGGAGCGGCGAATACCGTCAACCAGATCATCGAGTGCGCCAAGGACGCGGTCATGGACCGCACCAAGGCCAGGCGTCCATTGCCAGCAGGTCGCATCAGCCTGACCGTGGCGTGGGTGTGGGCGGCTGGCCTGCTGATCGCCTCGCTGGGCATCCTGTGGGGGGTCTATGGCAGTCCGCTGGCGGCAGGGTTGGCGTTGTTCACCTTCCTGTACTACACGGTCTTCTACACCATGTATCTCAAGCCGCGGCATTATCTCAATATCGTCATCGGCGGGGTTCCTGGGTCGATGGGACCATTGATCGCCTGGGCCGCCGTGGCGGGGGATATCTCGCTGGCTGGCGTGGCGATGTTCACCCTCATCTTCCTGTGGACGCCGCCCCATGTGTGGGCCTTGGCGATCCGCTTGAAAGATGACTATGCGCGGGCGGGCATCCCCATGCTGCCGGTAGTCAAGGGCGTGGATGAAACCACTCGGCAGATTTTCTGGTACACTGTGGTGCTGGTGGTGGGGTCGATGCTGATGCCGGTGTTGGTGCCCTGGTTCCGCGGCGCGACCACCTATTGGATCATGGCCGGGGTGCTGGGCACGGTGTTCCTGGTGTGGGCTCTGCTGCTGTGGAAGCGGCGGCCGATCATGCCCACCATGCCGCTGTTTCGTTTCTCGATCATGTACATCGCGGCGCTGTTTCTGGCCCTGGTGGCGGACGGCGCGCGCGGAGCCTTGGGCCCGCAGTCATGAGCACCTTCCAACTATCGGCCGAGGATCAGGCCCGTGCCCAGGCGATCCAAGCCAGGAACCAGCGCTGGTTATTGTGGCTGGGTTGCACGGCCTTGGCCTGTGGGGTGTTCGCCATGGTTGGCATGCCTCCGCTGTATCGCCTGTGGTGTGCCGTCACTGGCACCCAGTTGTCGCCCAGTGCCACGGGCTGGGTCGGCGAGGTCCGTACGGGCCGCTTCGTCACGGTGTATTGCGATGCGGTGGTGGCTGATGATCTGCCTGTGACCTTTGCCCCGGTGCAACGGGACCTCGGCCAGATCGAGGTGGGCATGGATGTGAAGACGACCTACGAACTGCGCAATGACTCGGACCAGGAACTGCTGATCCATCCGGTGCATTCCATCTCGCCGCGCGAGGCGGCGACGCCATTCGTGATGAAGGTCTGCTTCTGCTTCAATGACTTCGTGCTTAAACCAGGCCAGTCGATGACCTTCCCGATCGTTTTCAACCTTCAGCCGACCCTGCCGGATTCGGCCGCCAATATCCGGCTCTGCTACCATCTGTTCAAGAAGGCGAGCACCCCGGCCGAGCGCCAGGCCCAGATGGAGCGCATCCGTGCGACCGTTCCCGGGGCCGTCCTCTCGCCGCCAGATGCCGCAGGAACCACGCCATGAATGCTGACCCCGTGACCACCCGCAATCGCGCCATGGGCCTATATCTGGGCGGCATTGTCGTGGGTCTGGTCGGACTGTTCATATACCAATTCAGCACCCATGGCCTGCCCAAGGATCCCAAGCTGGTGAAGCAGCAGGAACGGGCCGAACGATCCGGAGCGAGATGAGATGAGCGAGCACGCGCCCACCACCAGCCAGCATGATGCCGGCCACGTCGATCCCATGAGCCATGTGCCGCCGCCCAGCCCCTGGCCGGCGGTGGCCGCCGTGGGTCTGATCATCATCCCCTTTGGCGTCCTGGGCATCCTCAACGTGCTCAAATCCTGGGGGGCCTTGTTCGGGCCAGGCATGGGCCTGATTCTCACTCTCTTCGGCACGGCAATCTTCCTCACCGGGATCATGGGTTGGTGCAGTCAGGTGATCCGCGAGAAGGCCATCGCGCACGATCCCGCCCAGCAGCAGAGGGACCTCCAGTTCTTCATCCTGTTGTTCCTGGTCGGTGAGTTGGCGGCTTTCAGCGCGATCTTCGGCTACTTCTATTATCGCAATGTGGTCGACCCCGCCTTTGGCCCCTTACCGGGTATGCATTTCGGCGGGCCCTTGGTGGCCTACGCGACGTTCATCCTGCTGTCCTCGTCAGTGACCTGCGAGATCGCCCATCACGCCCTCCTGCAGCACCGCTACCAGATGGCCAAACTGTTCTTCGCCCTGACCGTGCTGTTGGGTTTGATCTTCCTGGGCTTCACCGGGTATGAATGGGGCGAGCTGATTCAGCGAGGCTTCTATCCCACCGCGATCGGGGATCACAGTGCGGCGGCCTTTGCGGCGACCTTCTTCACCGGCACCGGCTTCCACGCGGTGCATGTCGGCATCGGCGTGGTCATGCTGTTCATGGTGCTCTATCGCTTGGAATTTGGTCACTTCCGTGGTGATCGGCATTTCTCCGCCGTCGCAGCATCGTGGTACTGGCACTTCGTCGACATCGTCTGGGTACTGCTGTTCATCACCGTCTACGTGGTAGCTTAAGGCATGGCGACGGTTGACGGTGGACGGTCGACCGCCACCGGCGGGGCCAGATCACCGCTCGGCATCGTCTTCCTGGTCCTGTTTCTGGACCTGGTGGGTTTCAGCATCGTGTTCCCGCTGTACGCGGAAATGTTGACGCACTATGCCGCCACCGACGCTGGCGTACTGAAATATTTCCTGGACCTGACCAAGCAGTTGCATCCCGAGGCTACGCCCTTCCAGCAGGCGGCATTCTTTGGTGGCCTGCTGGGGGCCTTTTACAGCCTGCTCCAGTTCCTGACCGCGCCGTGGTGGGGACGTCTCTCAGACCGGATCGGCCGCCGTCCGGTGCTGCTGATCAGTCTGACCGGCAGCGTCCTGGGCTATGCGGTCTGGGTGGTCAGCCACAGCTTCCTGCTGCTGATCCTGTCCCGGCTGATCACCGGGGTGATGAGCGGCAACGTGGCGGTCGCCAATGCGGCCGTGGCCGACACCACCACACTTGAAACCCGGGCGCGCAGCATGGCGGTGGTGGGTATGGCCTTCGGCCTGGGCTTCATCCTCGGTCCGGCCATTGGTGGGTTGGCCTTCACCTACCTTCCCCGGCTTGACCATGGGTGGCTGCTTGAGCTGGGGTTCAACCCCTTTTCCGCTCCGGCCTTGATCGCTCTGATCCTGGCGTTTGGTAACTGGTGGTGGGCTTGGGCGCGCTTCCCCGAGACCCTGGCGCCCGAACGGCGGACCATGGCGGGTAGCGAGCGCAGTGCGAATCCGTTGCGTTTGTTCTCGTCCACCTTGGGGCGGCAGGTGCCCACCATCAACTTGATCTTCCTCCTGCATACCCTGCTGTTCGCCGGGGTCGAGTCGATGCTGGTCTTCCTGGTCGCCCAGAGCCTGAACTTCACACCGGCGACCACCGGCTTGATGCTGGGTGGCATGGGCTTCATCGCCGCCTTCATGCAAGGTGGCGTGTTCCGCCGCTTGGCGCCCATTCATGGATCGTGGCCTTTGGTCCTGGCGGGATTCATTGCCCTGGTGCCTGGCTTCGCCTGCCTGGCGCTGGTGGAATGGACTGGCAGCCAGTGGCTGCTGTACCCTGGCGTCGTCTTCATGGCGGTCGGAACTGGGTTGATCTTCCCCGGGCTGTCCACCATGGCCAGCTTGGCCGGTGATCCGCAGCGGCAGGGGCACGTGATGGGATCATTCCGCAGCGCGGGGGCCTTTGGGCGGGCTTTGGGACCGCTGCTGGCGGCCTTGGTGTATTTCAGCTGGCGCCCAGCCGGTCCCTTTGTGGTCGGGGCAATAGGCGTGCTGCTGCCGGCCGTGCTCATGTTCCGCTTGCGGGCCCTGCGGAAAGAGCCACGGCCGGCACCGACTGGTTAGTCGCCTCTCCCCAGGGTCAGTCCACCCAGCAGCGAGCCTTCTTCTCGGCGACTGCCGCCGCCCATCTTGCTGGCGGCGACAATGCGGTCAGCGAGACGTGAGAACGGCAGCGTCTGCAGCCAGCAGGTGCCCGGTCCGCGCAAGGTGGCCAGGAACAACCCCTCGCCGCCAAAGAGGGTATTCTTGAAGCCGCCCACCATCTGGATGTCATAATCGATGGTGGGCTGGAAGGCGACGATGCAGCCAGTGTCCACGCGCAGGGTCTGGCCGGCGGCCAGGTCCATGCGATGGACGGTCCCCCCGGCATTGACGAAGGCCAGGCCGTCGCCCTTGAGGCGCTGCAGGATGAATCCTTCGCCGCCAAATAAGCCGGCACCCAGTTTCTTCTGGAAGGCGATGGCGATGTCGGTGCCCCGGGCGGCGCACAGGAAGGAATCCTTCTGGCAGATCAGATCGCCGCCCAGTGCGGCCATGTCCAGGGCCAGGATCTTGCCCGGGTAGGGGGCAGCAAAGGCGACGTCTGCGCGCTTGTGACCAGCGTTGGTGAAGGTGGTGATGAAAAAGCTTTCGCCGGTCAGCATCCGGCCGGCCGCCTTGATCAGCGAGCCGAAGAACCCCTTTTTGTCGCCGGCGTTCATCGACGTCTGCATCTCGATGCCATCGGTCATGAACAGCATGCCGCCGGCCTCGGCCATCACCTGTTCGTCGGGATCTAGGGTGACGATCACCGCTTGCAGGTCATCGCCGATCAGCTTGTAGTCGATCACATCGCATTGAGGCATGGGGGCTCCGGGTTTAGGGTGGGCATCCCAGCCAACCAGGGCGGCTGGTCAAGGTGGCTCGGCAGGGGATGACCTGGGATCAGGTATGGCGCTCATTGACATCCCCAGGCTTCAACCCATTATGCCGCCCTCGCCCAGATAGGCATGTGAAAGGCCACGTCATGATGAACCTGGAACTGATCAAGAGTGTCGAGAAGACCTCGCTCCGAAAGGAGCCGTTGGGTGATTTCGATGTTGGCGACACCGTCGACGTCCACACCAAGATCAAGGAAGGCGACAAAGAGCGCATCCAGATCTTCAACGGTACCGTGATCGCGACCTTCAAGGGTCACAGCCCCACCAATGCCACCTTCGTGGTGCGTCGCGTGGTTGCCGGCGAAGGTGTCGAACGCACCTTCCCGATGCACAGCCCGCGCATCGCCAAAGTTGAAGTGACCCGTCGCGGTCGCGTCCGCCGCGGCAAGCTCTACTACCTGCGCGATCGCGTCGGCAAGGCAACCAAGGTTGACGAGTTGTTCGCCGATGCGGCGGCCAAGGCCGAGATGCGCGCCGAGAAGGCTGCTGTCAAGAAGGCCGCCAAGACCAAGTAAACCCGGCGCTGCCGCCGCGGTCTGCACAGCACCCGGGCCTTTTCAGGTCCGGGTGCTTCGTTGTGTCGTCGTACTTGCCGCCCGTCAGCCTGCGGCAACCATGGTCCCATGGTCGAGCTGACGACATCCGCCATCGGGGGCAGCGCAGAACGTCGCGTCGCCAGCTGGTACCGCCGTCGGGGCTGGCGCTGGTGCGCCCATAATTGGATCGGCGGCGGCGGTGAGCTGGACTTGGTGTTCAGTCGCTGGACCACGCTGCTGATCGTCGAGGTTCGCCTACGCGCTACCGCCCAGGCCGCCCGCGCCTCGGTGGATGACGAGAAACTCAAACGCGTTCTAGGGGCGACCGCAGCCCTGGTCCGGACCCATGGCCTCCAGTGCTATCGCCTACGCGTTGATCTGGCCACGGTGGATCACCGGGGACGCATCGCGGTGTCGCGGGATTTGTTGCGGGCATAGAACCGGGTTATTGGCTATGGGGTTTGGTATCGAGGCCAGCCAGCCACACCCGCAAGTCTGCTCAACCCAGATCCAATGTGAACTTCAGCCGCGGCGAACTGAGCACCTCGGGTTCCATATCCGCCACCTTCAAGACGGCTCCGGCATGGGCGACGACGCGGACCTTCAAGCTGGCCTGGGCATTATCGCCTTTGGCCGTGAGGTCATTGGCCATTTGCCGCTGGCGCACCAGTTCGCCGCGGGCCACTTCGGTACGCTTGATCGCCAGGTCGTGGGTGGCGATCAGGCGCTCAAGGCGCTCGCGCCGGTCCTTGAGCAGGCTCTGATTGACGAACCGGGCCCCGGCATGTCGTGATTGCCGTGCTTCCTCGTCGTCCATCTCGGCGCGAACCTGTTTGGCATCGTTGACCAGACGGCCGCGCTCGGCCTCGATCCGACGTTCTTCAAGCTTCAGCAGCTTGGCGTGCTTCGCGAAATGCAGGTGATGACCCGCCCAGACCTCGGTGGTGGTGCCATCGCGGTCGCCGATGCTATCGCAGCTGATGTCGGCGCCGGCGGTCAGGCTGCCGCCAATGACCCGGGCGCAGTCGATGGTGCCGGTGGCCAGGATGCGGCAACCCCGCGCTTCGCCGCTGATCTTCACCGACCCGGCGACCACTTCCTGCACCTCAAGACCCTGGGCCATGATGGTGCCGGCCACGGCCAGTTCCTGATCACCGCCGCGGATGATACCGGCGACTTCAAGTGAGCCGCCCGCATTGATTTTGGCATCGGTCAAATCACCCATGATCACCACATCCGCCGACGAGGTGATGCTGGCGCCGGCCTTCACATTGCCGCGCACCACCACCAGGTCATCGGTGTCGATGGGCGGGGAATCACGGCCTACATCGCCGGCTATTTCCATCATGCCGATCACCCGGACGCAGAGGTCGTGCTGCTGCTGGCAACACCCTGAACGAGTAGCGCGCAGGACGAGATTACCGTCCTGGTCGCGGCCCAGCTCGGTGCCTTCGCCGGTGCTGTCCTCCGGCGAGGGCTCCTGGGGTTTGCGTGGGGCGACCTCCCGGCCGTAGACGTCCATGCCCGCTTTGCCGGGTCGGCCGGTGGCCCAGGTGGCGATGACCGCCCCCGGCTGCACTGGCCTAAGTTGCAGGCTTCTCGCCACCAGGGCTTCAGCATCGGCGGCCACTTCAAAATGTTCGGGTACCACCTGCAGCACAGGTCGTCCCTTGGCGACCATTAGGCGACCATCAGCTGGCGCGGGGCCATCGACCAGGCGTTTGAGCACCAGGGGATCCAAGCCATAGCACAGGCGCTGATGGCGGACTTCAGCTTCGACCTCGGGGCGTGTCGCCAAGGTGCCGGGGCGCAGGTAGGCCCATGCCGTCATGCCATCGTCGGCCACGCGCACGAGCAAGTTTTGATCCAGGGCGGGAATGCGCTCACCCTTCACCGAGGTTCCGGGCAGTCCTGGCGTGGGGTCCTGCCCTTTGGCCAGCACGATTTTGCGCGGTATTTGGGTCGGACGGGTGGCTTCGGCCACGGTGTTGGGATTGATGCCGAAGACGATGCCTGCCGCCTCAAGAATCTGATCCAGCAGGAAGCGGGGGAAGCTGGCGCCGGATGCCAGGACCAGCGAGGCCTTTGAGCCATCCTTCTCGATGACGATGCGCTTGACCAACACCGCCATCTGCGCCGGGTCAACCTTGAGACGCGGTGGAGAGGTCCCGCCTGCTGACGGCTGATTTCCAGCGACGCTGCTGGGCGGGCGACTGGGGACGATAGTGAGGGGCGGAGTTGGCTTGACGGTAGAGCGATCGACGCGCATGGTCTGCGCGGTTTCGACCGTAGGCGCGGCCGACTTTGAGGTGGACGTTGTCGGGACCTGCACATGTCGGGGGGCCTGCCGGCGCACCAGACAGTCCATGTCCTCCCAGGCCTGATGCACCGAGGGATAACGGTCATCCCGGTCCTTGGCCATCAACCGACTCAGCACCGCCAGCAGTCCGGGCGACAGGTCGGTGCGTCGTTGGCGGATGTCGGGCACCGGGTCGTTCAGCACCTTCATCAAGGTGCCGATGGCGTTTTCACTTTGATACGGAGCGTCGCCGCTGAGCAGATGGAAGAGCGTGGCGCCCAGGGCGAACAGATCCGCTCGGATGTCCAGATCACTTGATCCCCGCGCCTGCTCCGGGGCCATGTACGCTGGCGTGCCCATGATCATGCCGGGCTGGGTGGTGCGGTCATCGCCGGTCGCGCGGACGCGCGCCAAGCCCAGGTCCGCAAGCTTGGCCTGGCCCCGATCGTTCAGGAAGATGTTGGCCGGCTTCAGATCGCGATGCACCAGGCCGGCGGCTTCGACCGCCTCAAGACCCACCAGGCAGTCCCGCAGCAGGCTGCTGGCCAGGCCTTCGTCCAGGTTGTTGGCGCGGCGCCCAACCAATTGCAGAAGGTCGCCGCCGGTGACCAGTTCCAAGGCCATGTAGAGGCGGCCATCGGACTCGCCCGCGTCATAGCAGGTGACCACATGCGGACTGTTGATGCGGGCCGAGACCTGGGCTTCGCGCAGGAATCGGGCGCGAAAAATTGTGTCAGTGGCAAATTGGGGCAGCACCACCTTCAGTGCGACATCCCGGGCCAAGGCCTCCTGGCGGGCCCGATACACCGTGGCCATGCCGCCCTGACCAAGCTTGCCGACAATGCGGTACGGACCCAGAGTTGCTGGCAATGGGGGGGCGTCCACAGAGAGAGTCTACCCTGTGAATCGACCTCAGGGGAGTTCCAGTCGCGCTCATGAAAAAAGGGGGGAGGCGGTCATCCGCCTCCCCCCTTGGCCACACTGCTGAGGCCGAGCAAGACGGCCCTATTTGAGGAGTTCCTTCACCACCTCGCGCTCGCCCACCAACTCATCATTGGTGGCCTTGAGCTTGCCCAGGGCGAATTCGTTGTGCTTATAGCTGTGGTCGATGGCGTAGGTGCCCGGCGCTACCGTGCGCACCGGGACGCTGGCCCAGATGCCTTCGGTGAAGCCATAGGTCTGGCCGTCCTGATACACCGCGATGGAGTGCAGCGTGGTGCTGACGGTGCTCAACGCCTTGACGTGGTCGATCAAGGCATTGCCGGCCGAGAAGGCTGACGAGGCCCCGCGCGCTTCGATGATCGCCGCGCCCCGCTTGCCCACCGTGGGAAGCAGGGTGTTCTGCAACCAGCCCAGGTCGGTGATCACCTCAGTGATCTTGCGGCCATTGATGCGGCCATTGTCGAAGTCGCTGAACATGGTCGGGGAGTGGTTACCGTAGATGACCAGATCATGGACGGCCGTGACCGGCACCCCAGCCTGGCGGGCGATTTGCGTGTAAGCGCGATTCTGGTCCAGGCGGGTCATGGCCGTGAAGCGTTCTTTGGGCAAGCGCTTGGCCTGGTTGGCCGCGATCATGCAGTTGGTGTTGCAGGGATTGCCGACCACCACGATGCGGGCGTCTTCGGCGGCATGGGCATCAATGGCCTGGCCCTGGCCGATGAAGATCTTGCCGTTGTCCTTGAGCAGGTCGGCGCGTTCCATGCCCGGTCCGCGCGGCTTGCTGCCCACCAGCAGGCACCAATTCGCATCCTTGAATGCCACCTCGGGCTTATCGGTACAGACGATGTCGTGCAGCAGCGGGAAGGCGCAATCGTCCAATTCCATGGCCACGCCCTTCAGGGCCAGCTGGGCCTTTTCGACTGGTACTTCAAGTAAATGCAGGATGACCGGCTGATCATAGCCAAAGACCGCGCCGGACGCGATGCGGGGCAACAGGCTGTAGCAGATCTGACCGGCGGCTCCGGTGATGGCGATGCGCAGGGGCTTGGGCATGTGGTCCTCAGGTGATGTAAACGGGTAGGATGACCCAGGGTGGCGGTAAGTGCAGGGGTGCAAGGCTGTCAAAGTACAGGATTTCCATACGGAAGCTGCATGCCGGCCCTGAAATGGCAGTCTCCCTGCTTGGTGCAACTGCGAAGCGTTCTATACCTAGCCCATGAGCTCCATCGACGACGTCATTTCCGCGGTCCGCGACGAGGCCCATCGCCGGGGGGTACGTTGGACCAGCCAACGCACCGCCATCGTTGAAACCTTCCTGGCCTCAGGTGGCCACATCAGTGTCGAAGACCTGCACCGGCAGGTGCGTGAAATCGACAAGTCGGTCAGTGCCGCCACCGTCTATCGCACGGTCAACATGCTGGTTGAGATCGGCGTGGTGCAGAAGCGCAATTTCGGCCATGGCAGCGCCAGCTTCGAATGGGCCTTGAACCGTGAGCACCACGATCACCTGGTATGCCTCCAGTGCGGTACAATCCGCGAATTCCACCATGTCGACATTGAAACCTTGCAGGAGGGGGTAGCCAAGGAGTATGGCTTCACCCTGACCAGCCACCGCTTGGAATTGTTCGGCCTCTGCGCCGAGTGCCAAGCCAAGGGCGAGGTCGAAGATGACCTGCCGGTGAAGGGATAGTTGCGCTTCGTCCCCAGCCATCTAGCATCCCGCCCTCCGCGTTAGCGGGAGCTCGCTTGGCCGCGTAGCTCAGTTGGTAGAGCAGCGGATTGAAAATCCGCGTGTCGTTGGTTCGATTCCGACCGCGGCCACCATTCACGCAGAACCCCAGGGCAGTGCCCTGGGGTTTCTGCGTGAAGGAATGGATTTCCCGCGGACATGCCCCCAGAAACGTTGAGATCAGGGTGCTTCGATGCCTGCCGTGGTCGCCCCGGCGGCGGCGCGCACGGCTTGCCAGTCCAGGTCCAAGGCCACGGCCATGCCGCGAGGCAGCTTGGGGGCCAATGCCGTGATCGCAGCGATGCGTTCGGCGTGGTCGGGATGGGTACTCATCCAGGCCAGCCAGCCAGGGGATTTGTCGCCGGCGGCAGCCAAGCGGCCAAAGAAGGTAGCCATGGCCAGGGGATCGAAGCCTGCGGCGGCCAGCATGCGGGCGCCTTCGGTGTCGGCTTCATGCTCCATATCCCGCGAGTACCCGTTGATGATGGCGGTCATGCCGCCCTGGGTCGCCAAGCCGGCCAGGCCACTGACGTCGCCCAGCAGCAGTTGGACACCGATGAACAGCCCGGCCTGTCGCGCCACGCCATGCAGGCCATGCCGGCGGGTGACATGAGCCATCTCATGGGCCATCACGCCCGCCAGCTGGGCCGGGTCATCGCACTGGGCGATCAGCCCGGTGTAGACCACCATTTGCCCGCCCGGCAGGGCGAAGGCATTGATGGTGTCGGCGCGCACCACGGTGAAGCGGAAGTCGAAATCGTGGCGTTCAGCCTGCGACCGCAGGCGGGCGGCGATGGCCTCGACGGCGCCGGTCAGCAGCGGATCGGTGGTGCGTTCACCGCCCAGGTCCATCTGGCTGAAACCGGCATCACCCAACTGACGATCGATGGAGGGGGGCAGTGAGGCCACCGCCTGGCGTACGCCGCTGGTGGCGGCCCACCACAGCGCGGCGCCTGTCCCCACCAGCAGCGCGAGTACTACGGCCAGGACCAGACCGAGGCAACCGAGCCGGCGCCGGACATGGGCGCCCAGGCGTACGAACTCAGGATCAAGGACGCGGCCGGCGCACAGACGCAGCTCGGTGGTAAACGCGGGATCGGCGCAGCAGAGGGTCGGACCACCGTCCTGGCGGCCGGTCAAAAACAGCATGGCCCCATCGTGGCCGCCACGGCGCAGGGTCGTGTCCCGGTGCGGCAGTTCCCAGGTGGTGCCATCGGCGGCCTGGGCCACGGTGGCGCTGGCGTTGGCGCGCAGCGCTACCGGGATGCCCTGGGTGGCACCTGCGAGGAAGCAGGATCCGGTGAAGCTCATGGTGCCTCAGGCGGTGGTGGTGGGCGTGAACAACGCGTCCCAGCGCGCATCAAGGCGGCGGGTGGCCTCATCAAGGGCAGGCACGGTCAAGCGGCCGTCGCGTCGTGACAGCAGGCCGAAGCGCTCCAGCTTGGCCAAACCATCCTCTACCTCGAAATCGATGGGCTGGCCCAGTTCTTTGAACCAGGCTTCGATCCGCTCGTCCAACTCGGCAGGGGTCAGGCCCTGCGGCGCGGCCCGCAGGAAGCCATAGGCCAGCAAGGCCTCCTTGGCGTCCTCTTCCTCGGCTTCGCCGACCACGTGGTGGATCACGCCCGCGTTGTTGTCCAGGTTCTTGAAATACAGGCCTTGGGTCAGGGTCTGCATGAACTGGATGCGGCGGTAGCGATAATTCATCAGCTGGCGGTTGATGAATAAGTACAGGGTCAGGCAGGCCGCGGCGATGGCGGTGAATTCCGCCATGTTCAGCGGAAGGTTGACCGGTTGGTCATGCAGACCGGTCTGATGGCTGACCCACATGGACATGCCGATGAGGAAGCTGATCACCACGGCCAGCTTGGCGGTCATCCCGGCGACGCCGATCGCCGCCGGGATGCCGATCATGAACTTGTCGCGGGTGCGCATGCGCACCTCGCTATTGGGCAGCAGCATCTCCAGATCCGCTTTGGGGATGTTCTGGAACAACTTCAGAACCATGGAGCCGGGCGTGAACGGCAGACGCTTGGCGCGGGCGGCGAAATGCTCGGCCTCTTTAAAACGCACGCAGAGCACGACGCGCTCGAAATAGATGACCTCGACTAGGCGTCGGCCGAAGCCAAGGAAGCGCGGGACGATCTCTTGCCGACGCCGGGTGCCGCGCCGAAACACCACCAGATCAGCAAAATCGTCGAGCTGGGTATGCAGACGGACCTTGAACACGGACTCGGTGGCCAGCGCTTCATTGAGTTCGGTGGCCGTCACCGCTTGATAGTTGGCGCGGATCAGCAAGGCCTTGAGCCGTTCCCTAAAGTCGCCCTGGATGGCGGTCAGCCGCGCAGCGCTGTGGCTCTCGATCTGAATCGTATCGGCGTTGGGATCGAAGGGGGCGTACAGATCGTTCAGGTCCAGCAGGCGGTCGTGGTATTCCTGATGGACGGTGGCGCAGAGCAGGCGCGAAAACGTGGTGAAGGCGGGGGTGTCCTCAGGCGAAGGCCGCACGCCGGCCGGGGCCTTGCCGAGTATGAGGCGGACCAGATCGGTCAGGCGGTAGGGGATGAAATGTTCGCGAGGGACGGTGTCCACAATGGTCTCGGCGTCAGGCGGAAGGCGCGGCGGGCGCAGGCCGGCCGAGCAGTTGCGCGATATTGCGCCGGTGGCGCACCAATACGAGCAGGCAGAGCAGCACCAGGAAGATGGTCAGCGGCAAGGCGGTGGCGGACCACGGCGCCGGCTGCAGGGCGAGATGCAGAGCGGGCACGGCGAGGGCCGCGATCACGGACGCCGGTCCCACAGCCCCGGCGCGGGGCAGGCGGAAGACCAACCAGCCGGCAAGCCAGCAGAGCAGCCAGATGGCGAAGGTGAGTCCGCTGACCACGGGAACCAGACCGATCAGCACGCCCAGACTGGTGGCCACCGCCTTGCCGCCCTTGAAGCCGTGGAAGCAGGTGAAGACATGGCCAAGGACCGTGGCCACGGCGGACAGCAGCGGCAGCCAGGTCGGATCGCCCCCATGGTGTGCGGCTAGATACACCGCCGCCAGCACCGGCAGCAGGCCTTTCAGGACATCGGCGGCGAAAACAACGACGAACCAGCGTCCCCCCAGGACCCGACCGGCATTGGTGGCGCCCAGGTTGCACGAGCCGTGCTGGCGGAGATCGATGCCCTTCCACTGCCCAGCCAGCCACGCCGGGCTGAGTGAGCCGAGCAGATAGGCGAGCGGGAGCAGCAGCCAGGTCATCATTTGTCGCCCTTGCGCTTGGGCCGGCGGGGGATGATCAGGGCGACATTACGTTCCGACTTGTTCTTGCCCATGACCATGCGGTGCTCGTCCAGATTCTCGTGGAAGCGGCTTTCGCGCGACTTGAAGAGGATGCGGATCGGCACGCGCTGGAAGGGCACGCGCTCGCGGATGAAGTTCTCGAGATAGCGGCTGTAGCCCGGCTCGATCCAGTCAGTGCGGTTGACGAACACCACGAAGGTCGGCGGATTGGTCTCGGCCTGGGTGGCGAAGTAGATCTTGGTCGGGCTGGGACCGACCTTGCGTGGACGGCGCTTCTGCACCGCCATCTCGATCAACTTGTTCACTTCGGAGGTCGGGATGCGGCCGGCGGCCTCGGCCTTCAGTTCGGTGGCCATTTTCAGGCATTCGCGCACGTGCGCGCCGGTCAGGGCGCAGGTGTACACCGCCGGCGCATAGCGCAGGCCGGGCAGGCGATCGCGCAGCCACTTCAGGTATTCGTCCCGGTCGGTGCGGCCGGCGGCCTCGGCGATGTCCCACTTGTTCAGGACCAGGATGGTGGGCTTGCCTTCGGCTTCGCAGAAATGGGCCAGCTTCTTGTCGACGGTGCCGACCTCGTCCGAAACGTCGAGCACCAGCAGCACCACCTGGCTGCGCAGGATGGCGCGCTCGGTGCGGCAGGCGGCATAGAACTCCACATCTTCTTCGATCTGGTTTTTCTTGCGCAGGCCGGCGGTGTCGATCAGGGTGAACTCGCCGTACTTGTCGGTGATCGGCACATCGACGGCGTCGCGGGTGGTGCCGGGCAGGTCGGCGACGATCATCCGCTCTTCGCCGCACAGGGCATTGGTCAGCGAACTTTTGCCGACATTGCGGCGGCCAGCCAGGCACAGCTTGAGCCGGCCATCGTCCGCGACGACCGGCTCGTCGGTGTCCTTCATGTTCGGCTGGCCCTCACCGATCTTGTCGAGCATGTCGATCAAGCCGGTGGCCTGCGAGGCGCTGATGCCCATGGGCTCGCCGCAACCGAGTTGCATGAACGTGTGGATATCGTGATCCAGGCCTTCGTGGTCGATCTTGTTGACCGCCAGGATGACCCGCTCGCGAATCGGGCGCAGGGTGGCCGCGATCTCGCGATCGAGGGGCAGGATGCCTTCACGGCCATCGACCAGGAAGATGATCCGGTCGGCGGTGCCGATGGCGCGCTCGACCTGACGGTAGACGTCCTTTTCGAGTTTGGCCTCATCGACGATGCCGATGCCGCCGGTGTCGATGACATCGAAGCGCCAGCCGTCGCGCCGGACCTCGTGCAGAATGCGATCGCGGGTCACCCCCGGCGTGGGATCGACGATGGCGATGGGTTGGCCGACCAAACGGTTGAACAGGGAGGATTTGCCGACATTGGGACGGCCGACAATTGCGACGGTGGGGCGGGACATGCGTAACTTCAAGGCAAGGGGGAGGGGCCGTCGTCGCCGCCGTGACCAGTTGGCGGGCGCGGGATCAGCAGGTGGAGCGGGAGCGTAAAGCAGGGGATGCGCCGCAACAAGGCCCAGGAGGCCGGGCTTACAACGGTCCCGGCGGCCTCTTGCGCCGACAAGGCCGCGGCCAGGGCCCAGGCCGCCGGCAGGCGTGCGGGGTCGGCGGCGGCCAAAGCACGCTGATCTGCGTCCGGGCCACCCGCCAGCAATTGGGCCCAGGGGGCGAGTTCTGGGCCAGGTACAGGCTGAGGCGGCAGCGGCAGGCCATAGCGGATGCGATTGGCCATCACCTCCGGATCCTCGCTGCGATCCTGGCTGCTCAGCAGGCGGGTCGTCACCAGACGGTCGAGGGCCCAGGCGAGCGGATCGCTGACGATCCAACGCTCGAGGTTGAGCCGGGCGACGGTGGGGTCGGCGGGCAGTTGCCCGGACAGCATCAACAGCACCTGGGTGATGGCGAGGTGGTAGGCCGGCGCATCGTCGATGTCCAGGGCGCGTGGGGCAAAGGCTGAGGCTGGGGCCCGCTGGTCGATCAGGTCCAGAACCCTGGCCCGCAAGGCCACGGCGCCCAGCGGTGCCAGGGCCGTGACCTGGGCGAGCTGGTCATAGGCGGCCACCAGTGGATCGGCACGCGGCAACGGCAGCTCAGGCAAGACCGCAGCGCCAGGGACGGTGCCGGCAAACATGCGCCAACGCACCAACAGCCAGTCCGGGCCATGGGCCGGCGCGGCCAGGCCGGGTGCGCCAGCCAGGCGGATGGCCGTGTGCTCGATCAGTTGCAGCAGATAACGCCGATCATTCGGCAGCAGCGCACCGCCGACCTGGTCCACCGCAGCGGCGACCTCGGCCACTGTGGCCAACCACCAGCTCTGACGCGCCAACACCAGGGCTGGATCGCGGCTGGCCGGCGGTCTGGCCACGGCGGCCTGGGTCAGCAGCGGCAACAGCTCCAACAGGATGCCGGTGTCTTCCGGTGCCGGCTCTTGGCGGGTCAGCAGCAAGAGCGTGTCCAAGGCCGAGCGCACCTCGTCGGCGCTGACGCGGTCGCTGGACGAGCCCTGCTGTTGGGCCAGTAAAGCGGCCCGCAGGCTCACCTGGGCCAGCCAGTGGCGCAGTGGATCCCGACCGTCCTGTTGGCCGTCACGTCCGCCGGCCGCCCGGGACAAGACGGCCAGCAAGGGCCCCGCATCGCTGGGATTGCGCATCGCCTGGCCGAGCAGATCGAGCGTCCGGTCGGGGCGACGCTGTTCGGCGTCAGCCGGAGGTTGCCTGATGAGCAGACTGCCAGGCTGATGGCGCTGGGGCGAGGTGCGGGCCACACCGCGGCGCACGGGCATGACCCCATGCTGGGCCTCGTCATCCTGGTGCGGCATGCCCGTCAGGCTGATCAGTTCGTCATCAATGGCGACCACATCACCTACCGCATAACCGTCGCTATCGGGGACGATCAGACCGGCAGTGTCGGCCGAAATGCCTTCTAGAAGCCGCGTCGCCAACTGCGGGTCGCTGCCGCGCCGGTCGCTCAGGGTCAGGTCGCTGTCGCCCAGACTGCCTTCGGACCAGCAGCCCCAGGCCGGATGCGCCGAAGCCACGCCCGCCTCCTGCAGGGCCGGCGGATGGGTGCAGTCCAGGCGCTGCTCACCATTGACGCTGATCAGGAAGCGGGCGCCACGGCGCTGGAATGAGACTGTCTGCGGCGGTCCGGTGAGGGCGATCGCACCCAGCAAGAAACGATCGGGGGCATGGTAAAGTGCCAGGACCTGCCGCTCGGGCAGCCAATGCAGCTCATAGCTACGGTCGGGCCGGTCGCCTTCATGCAGAATCCAGCGGGGCATGGGCGGCAGCAGTTTGTGATCCAGCCGCAGGAGCAGTTCCCACGAGCGGCAGGTCGCCACCTGGGGGGCGCTGATGACCACGCTGCCGAAGCGGACCTGGGCATGACCAAGCAATTGGGACGGCGGTTGCGTCCACCACGCCCATGCTGTCCCCAGAACCACCAGCACAGCGGTGACGAGCGGGAACCAGCGGGGGGGCTTGCGGAGCGGCGGCGGCATGGGTCAAGAGCCCAGCGTGCAGAAATACCCGGCTAGGAAAGGGTCGACGGGGAGCTGAGAGACTGTCTAGTGATTCCCGACCGAGGAGACGGCGAAAGTAGCGGATGGCTGCCAGGAAGACGGAGCGGAGCGATGCTGGAAGCATGGTGAGCGCAGTCTGATGCCGCAGACACCGCTGATTTTCGTCGTATCCGACCGAGCAAAATCACTAGGCGGTCTCTTAGCCTGCGACCGCCGCCTGCAACCAGGCCAGCTCGCGCACCGTGCCGTCAAGAATGGCAGCTTCGTCCGTGGCCATCAACGGCCACGTATAGGTCTCGACAGCAATATGCGGACAGCCGTGCGCCAGGCAGGCGGCCAGTCCGGCCCGGGTATCAGCGATGGTCGAGGACAGGCCAGTGGTCGTTGCCGGTCGGAAGAGCGGAATATGGAAATGACTGCGGATCGCGGTGGCCTCGGGCATGCGACCAAGCAGGACATCCAACTGGCCCAGGTCTTCGATCTTGGCGATCGAGCCGGCCGCCGACCGGGCCGCGGTCTGATGCAGGAAGCGTGGCTCATCCAGGGCGCGCAGGGCGGCGAGGCCCGCAGCGTCGTCGGCCGGGGTGCGGACTTCCGGGGCGGCACTGACCTGACATTTGGCGATGCGGGCGCCGCTGGCGGCCATGCGCGCGATGGCGTCAGCCTGATCGACGAAGGCCAGGCTGAGGTGACAGGTATCGACGCAGACGCCCAGGTGGGTGGCGATGGCGGCCCGTCCGGCGGCCTCACCGCCCAAAATCCCGGCCGCTGCGGCCACGCCCGCGCTGGCCAGGGGGCCCTGCCAAAACCAGGCGACGTCGTGGTCATGCTCCAACAGGCACCAGGGTTCGGGTTCCAGGCACAGCACCACCGTGCGGCCGGTGCGGGCCTTGGCCTGGGCGGCAGAGGCGGCCCAGGTGCCCAGATTACCAGCCAGTTCCTGCGGACGGGCGGCGGCGGCGAAGCGGCGATAGCTGCCTGGCACGGTACTGACAGTGACCAGCGGTTCGTCGCTCAGGGCCAGGGCAAGACCGATCAGGGCCAGGCTGTCGCTCAAACGTCGGGCTTCGCTCCAGTCTGGTCGGTAGGCCCCATGTTTGACCACGCCGTCCTGAAACGTGCCCAGGGGAAACCCATTGAGCGTGTGGGCCGACAGGCCGAGGCGGTCCAGGGTCCGGCGGAACCGGGCCAGCCGGGCCGGTTCCATCAGGTCGTTGATCGCCCGGCTGCCCAGGCGCAGATCCAGTCCCAGTCGGTCCCAGCCCAATCTGGTCCTGACCGGCCCGGCGAAACGCACCAAGGTCGCCAGCAAGGCCTCGGCATCTTCCGCAGTGTGTGCGTTGGTGCTGTAACCAAGTGGGAGCATGCATGAACCGTAGCCGCCCCACTGCGTTGACTATCCCCCGCTGGGTGCCCGGCGCACCGGTGTCAGAGGAGCCATGATCGAGGCCACCGGTGCATATGCGCCCGTCGAAGCCGTCGCCGCGTTCATCGCCAGCCATGGCGTCGATCGTCGCCTGCTGCGGCACCATCGTATGCGGCTATTGCTGGGCCTGGGCGCCACGGTCCTGGTGGTCTTCTACAATCTGCTGCACACGCATGCCACCTATGCCATGGACCTGCGCCTCGCCACGGCGCGGATGCTGGTCGGCATCCACTTGGCGTGCTGCCTGGTGGCGCTGCTGGCGTGCACCTGGCGGCTCAATCGCCAGTTGCACGCCCAGCCCGGCAGCCTGCGGGATCAGGTCTGGCGCGTCGCCAGCTTCAGCCATCGCTGGGGCAACCTGCTGCTGTTTCTCAGCGCCACCGGCCATGGGGTGCTGATCCTGGGTACCCTGTTGGGGCTGAACCTGGCGGCCCCCGACGGCAGCATCCTGATCCTGACCCTGGTGCCGACCATGCTGGTGGTGATTCATGGCCTGTTCGAGGCTCCGACCGCCGCGCGGCTGGTGAGAATTCATCGAGGCCTGGTGGATCACGCACCGTTATCGTCAACCTGAGAACTGGTCTTTGGCATTCGTCGCATTCACGGGGTAGACTCACCAGAACCGATCCCTGGAGTTGATCATGACCACGAACCGCGACCGCCTCCGCTGCCTCAAGGCCACCATGCAGATGCTGGTAGAGCACGTCGATGAGGGCATCGATGCCAAGGTCCTGTACCTCAAATTGCTTGCCCTGCAGGAAGTCGCCAAGGACCGCGCGCTGGTGCGCCGGCGGCGATAAGGCGAGGTCGCCGGTCGATTGCCTCGGATGCCTGGGAGCGCCGAGTTGCACTTGGCATAGAAAAAGCAGCCCGCCACGGCGGGCTTCCTTGATGTTCCGGCCTTTAACCGAGGGCCTTGGCCCGATCTCCGGCAGTCATCGCCGCAGCGTGCGACATGATGCATTGCACGCATGCAATGAATGCTTCTCGCGTGCATTCACTAATTCTTCATAATATCGATTGACGTCGAGGGGGGCCGATGGTCCGTGCCCCATACAAGTCGTTCGCTGCGCTGTCCTTCTTTTGTTGCTGATCGGTCTTGCCCGCGCCGCGGTCGATCCCGTGCCCGAGCTGGCCAATCTGCTCGCCCGCACCAAGGTCGATGATCTGCCCGCCCTGTTACTGAAGGTCGATCAGCGCCTGCCTCGCGATGGCGCGATGCTGCCGGTGCGGGCCTGGTTGCAGGCTGCGATCACTGCCGACCCCAAGCGCCATCGCGAATTGCTCGATCTGGCTATCGACAAGGGTTCCGAACGTCTCGCGTGGCAGGCCCGGCTTGATCGCGTG